>JAICKM010000414.1 GCA_025927935.1 Chloroflexia bacterium
ATCACGGGCCTTACTGATCAGCCCGTAGAGCGCCGCCTGATCGGCCACCGGCCCGATCAAGATTGTATCGCCATCTGCGCCGGCCTCGATGGTGAACCCGTTAAACCAGACCGACCATTGCCCGTCGAGTACGCCGCGCACGCGGATCTGGTAGTAGCTGGGCTGTGAAGCTATCCGCTTGTTCGTATCCATGCCGCATCTTCTTTCTAGATCCAGGCACCAGGCGGGCCGCAAGTGCCGGCCCGCCTGGTGCTCCGGTCCGTTTAAAGCGCCCGGTGCGCGAACTGCCGGAGGGCCACACCGGTGAAGAGTACGCACCAGGCCAGCGTCGCCAGGATCGGCAGGGCCGGATTCATCGGCGGCGTGAGGCCAAGCGCCAGCCCGCCCGCCATCTGGCGCAGGGCTTCCGGCAAGAAGTTCAACACCGGCGCGAGGGTAACCCCGCCCAGGCCGATGCCCAGCCAGACGACCATGGCAATACTCAGCATCGGCGGGCGCTGGTCGAACAGCACGCCCAACAGCAGCAAAAGCGTCAGGAAGAAGAGCAACTGGAGGCCGATCAGGCCCAACCCGGCCACGAAGGGCAGCACCGCGAGCGGATGCCCGGCGGCCAGGGACACTTCGCCATAGGCCACAGCGCCCGGAATTACCAGCATGAAAAGGCCGAAACCGGCGGCATTGGCAAGTAGCTTGGAGAGGATAAAGGCCGGGCGCGAGAGCGGTTTGGACAGCACCCATGCCGCCGTGCCGCTCTGCTTCTCGCCGAGCACCGAGTCCATCATAAGCTGGATAACCCCGCTCGGCCCGAACAGCCCGATCAAGGCGAAAAAGCTCAACAGCGCCGTGGCGTAGGGGGCATCCATGCCGGACACGGCGAGCGCCCCGGTTTCGAGTTGGAGCTTGCCCTGGCTGATCAGAACCACGGCCAGGTAGCCGTTCAGGCCGCCTACCCAGAGCAGCAGTTGCCACAGCCAGCGGCGGGTATGGAACCAGGCGCCCAGTTCCTTGCGCATCATGTTGCTCATGCCGCTGAGCAGCGCCCGGTGATGCACGGGCTGTAGCGCCACGTGCTCGGCGGCATTGGTTTGCAGGGTCATGTTAGCGGCCATTGTGGTTGCTCCCTTCCATGAGGCGGAGGAACACATCCTCCAGGTTCTGTGTCTGGCGCCCGAAGGCGGTCACGGTCACGTTGCGGTCCGCGCTGATCAGGCCCAGCAGGTGGGCTTCGGCGGCAGCTTCGTCGGTCACGCTTACCCGCCAGGTGATTTGCCCATCCTGCTGCATGGCGGCAAGATCGTGGACCCACGGTTGGGCGGCCACGCGAGCCTGGGCCGCCGCCGGGTTCCCTTTGATGGCGACGGTGTAGACGGTGGTGCCGTTGCCTCGTCCCAGGAGATCAGCAATCGGGGCCTCGGCCACGAGCCGGCCGTGGTTCAGGATAGCAACCCGATCGCTGACCCGCTGCACGTCGTCCAGCAGGTGCGTCGAGTAGAAGATGGTGGTGTGTTTGCGCAGGCGCTCCATGATCGTCAGCACGTCGTGGCGGCCCTGCGGGTCGAGTGCGGCGGCGGGTTCGTCCAGAATCAGCAGATCGGGATAGTTGATCTGCGCCTGGGCGATGCCCAGCCGCTGCCGCTCGCCGCCGGAGAAGCCACGGATCGGCCGGTCGGCCTTATCCGCCAGCCCGACCAGGTCCAGCATCTCGGCGATGCGGGCGGTAATCTGGCGGGTTGGGCCGGTGTAAAAGAAACGCGCCGTGAAGTCCAGCGTCTCGCGGGCCGTCATATAGTCGTAGAAGCGCGGGTCCTGGGCCAGGTAGCCCACCCGCGTGCGAATGGTGACATTGTCCTGCACGATGTCCTGTCCGAAGACGGTGGCGCTGCCGCCGGTCGGCTGGATCAGCCCCAGCAACAGCTTGATCGTGGTGCTCTTGCCGGCGCCGTTCGCGCCGAGAAAGCCGAAGATTGAGTGCTTCGGTACGTTGAGGTTGAGTCCGTCCAGGGCGCGCACGCCCGCGTACTCTTTGCTCAGGTCGTGAGTCTGAATGACCATCGTTTCCGCGTGGTTCATGTGTGATTGCCTCCCTGTATCATGCTCTGTCAATGCGGGCGCCCCGCGCCCGGAGTAATACGCTCGGTTAGTGGCCCGCTTGCGGTTGCCTCGCTTGGCATTCGCCTTGGCGGCTGGTGGTTTTACTGTATGCGGCGAAAGGGGGAGCGCGCATCCCCCACGAGGGCGCCGGACGGGGGATTTTGGCGAAATAGGGAGAACTCCCTATGCCCGGCGATTCCCGGTGCGCTAGAGTAGCAGTAGGAAGTTACATGAGGCCCGCAGCGCTGGGTAGTGAAATTACTAAGGAGGTTACTTACCATGTCCGCAGCAGAGAACAAGGCGTTTGTCCGCCAGTGGGTTGAGGATGTCTGGAACGGGGGCAAACTGGCGCGTATCGATGAAGTCATCGCGCCCGACTACGTGATGCACAGCCCCGGCGCGCCCGATGTCACGGGGCCGGAGGGCTTCCGGCACTATGTCACCATGTACCGAGCCGCCCTGCCCGATCTGCATATGGTCATTGAAGACATGGTCGCCGAGGGCGACAAAGTGGCGTGGCGCGTCGCCACACAGGGGCACCAGACCGGCCCGCTGATGGCGTTGCCTCCGACGGGTCGTTCCGCGACCGTCGCCGTGACGATCATCAGCCGCTTTGCGAACGGCCGGTGGGCGGAAGACTGGGTGCTGGTTGATATGTTCGGCATGCTGCAACAATTGGGCGCGATTCCCGCGCCTGCCGGGTCCGGCGTCTAACTCCCGCTACCGGGCAGTTGCCCGGCGCGGCGCGCCTGCGATCGTGCCACCTGCCGTCCGGCAGGTGGCATGTTCGCGCGGGTCTGGCCGGGTTGCCTCAGAGTTGGATTAGATGAGGTGCAACGCGCGGGCGCGGTCCACAGCCTCGGCGCGGCTGTGGACATCGAGCTTGCCGTAGATGTTCTTGAGGTGGGTCTTGACGGTGCTGGTGCCGACGACCAGTGTGCCGGCGATCTCCGGCGCGGAGAGGCCCGCCACCAGCAGGCGCAACACGGCGCGCTCGCGCTCGCTGAGCGGTTCGACAAGCGCCGGAGCCGGCCCGACGGTGGACGGGGCGGGCGCCTGCGGACCCCCGCGGGTGGGACCGGCAGCCTCGAAGGCCGCCAGGAGCTTGCGGGTATAGGCGGGGGTGATGCCGCGCGCCCGCGCCTGGCGCAGCACAGGTACCAGCGGTGCGCCCTCGTCCAGGAAGACGCGCATGTAGCCTTCCGGCTCTGCCAGAGTCAGGGCTTCAGCCAGCGCGGCCAATGCGTGCGCCGGCTGTCCTTGTGCGGCCCAGGCGATCGCCTGCAAGACGCGCAGTTGGATGATCGTGCGCGTGCGCCCAACCGTGTTCGCCGTTTCATGCAGCTCAGTCAGCACATCCAGGGCGGCGTCCGGCCGGCCCGCCGCCAGGCGGATGCGGGCGATCATCAGCAAATCGCCGTCCCGGCGGTAGGGCACCGGGTTGCCGGGACCGGCCAGATACTGCGTGACCCAGCGCTCGGCGGCGTCGAGGTTGCCGCCGGCCAGCGCGGCGCGCACGGCAAGTCGCTCCAGCAATTGCTCCAGCAGTGGCATGGCGCCGGGGTACGCGAGCCGACGCCCGGTCTCCTCGGCCCGCGCGAAGACGGCCTGCACGGCGCTGAGGTCGCCGCGCGCCTGGTGGACATGGGCGAGTTCGCTATACGCCAGCATGACGCGCGAGTCGCCGCCGAGTTCGAGCAGGGCGATCCCGCGGTCGAGGTGTTCGCGGGCGCCGGCCAGGTCGTTCCATTCGCACGCGACAATGCCCATGCCGGTGTGGGCCAGACCCATCAACGGCTGGTCGCGCAGGTCGTCGAGTTGCAGCGCCCGGCGGCATGTCCCAGCAGCTTGGCGGAGCCGGCCTTGCTGGATTTCGATGGTTGCCAGGTTGATCAGTGCGGTAAGGGCCAGGAAGGGATTGCCCGCCGCCCGGCTCGCCGCTTCCGCCTCCGCAAAGGCATCATAGGCAGCGGGAAAATCTTCGGCTATCGTATAGGCCTGGGCCAGAAACAGTGTACTCGCAATGTGTTTGCCGGCAGTCGTCTCCGGCCAGAGCGTCCGTGCCTGCTGCAACAGCGCAATGGTCCGCGCGACATCGCCCCGGCTCCCGGCCACATACGCAAAGACAGTGGCTATATCCCCCAATAGGGCGCGCGTGGCGGGTTCGGCGGCTGCCGCATCGGCGCCATCCGGTTGTAGCATTCGCTGGGCAGTTTGCGCGTATTGCGCGGCGGTATCTAGCCGGCCCACGGCTGCCAGTGCCCAGGCGTAATCGACGCTAAGTTGCGGTTGCCCGTGGATCAGGTCTTCCGGCAGGGCTGCAAACCAGCGTAAAAGGACGGGCATATCGCCGGGCGGCAAGACCCCTTGCACTTTAGCGTGGATCAGCCGGCCGGCGCGGTCGTAGTCGGCCCCGGCCAGGGCGTGCTCCATCGCGTCGGCCAGGTAACCGTTGGTTTCGTACCAGGTCGCGGCCCTACGATGCAGGGTCGCCGCGATCGCGCCGCCGTCGCCCGTCAACAGGCGCCCGCGCAGGACTTCGGCAAAGAGGTGATGGTAGCGATACCAGCGGCGGTCATTGTCCAGCGGCACCAGGAACAGGTTGGCCCGCTCCAGTTCCTCCAGCAACGGCTGGCTGTAGGAGTGCTGGTCGAAGGTGGCGCCCGGTGGAGGGCCGGCTTCGTCGTTCCCCAACAGGACGGCATCGCACAGCGGCCCGCACATGCGCTCCAGGATGGCAGTTTGCAGCAAGAACGTTTGCAGGTGATCGGGCTGGCGGGCAAAGACCTCCTCGGCCAGGTAATCCACGATGAAACGGTTGCTGCCGGTGAACGCCTGGATGAAGCCGCCGGTATCGGCGCGATCCTGCATCGCCAGCGCGGCTAGTTGCAGCCCGGCAATCCAGCCCTCGGTGCGGGCCTCCAGGGCCGCGATATCAGCAGGTGCCAGGGGCAGGCCCATCACTTCGGTGAGGAATGCGGCGGCTTCCTCCGCCGTGAAGCGCAGATCGGCGGCGCGCAGTTCGGTCAAGGCGCGCCGGGCACGCAGCCGGGCCAGGGGCAGGGCCGGGTCCTCGCGGCTGGCGACGACCAGATGCAGGGCCGGCGGCAGGTGCTCCAGCAGGAAGGTCATCACGTCGCGGATGGCCGTCCCTTCCAGCACATGGTAATCGTCGAGCACCAGGATGCTGCCGGCGGGCAGCGCGACCAGTTCATTGGCGAGTCCGGCCAGCAGCACGGGCAGCGGTGGGGGTTGCGGCGTTTGCAAGAGCAACGCCGTGGTGGCCGCCGCACCAGGGGCGAGGGTCTGTAGCGCGGCGACGAGGTAGCGCAAGAACACACCCGGATCGCGGTCGCCCGCATCGAGCGAGAGCCAGGCGACCATCCGCGGACTATGTTGCAGCCAGTCGCCCAGCAACGTGGTTTTGCCGGAGCCGGCGGGCGCGGAAATCAAGGTGAGCCGGCCGGCCAGTCCCCCATCGAGGCGGGCCAGCAGGCGGGGCCGCGGCACCAGGCTGCCATGGGGCTGGGGGATGTACAGCTTGGTCGCCAGGAGAGGCAGCGGCGCTGGGACCGGGGCCCGCGCCGGCCCCAGTGGGGCACGTTGCGGCTCGGGCGCCGGGGACTCTTCCGTATCAGCAGTAGGGCGCGCGAGCGTGGCGGCCGCCGCCAGGAGCCGATCCGGAGTGAGGTCGGCGGCTTTACCCAGGTAGACTTTGCGTAGCGTGCTGCCGTGCCGCCGGTAGGCGTACCAGTAGGCTCTGCCCGCCTTCTGCTCGCGCCGCGCCGTGAAGTGCTGCGGCCCGGAGGCGAAATGGAAGCGGGTGGTGCCCGGCGCGGCCAGCCACTGCCACCAGACCGCGCTGCCGACCGGGATCGGTGGCGTGTCCGTCCCGTCCGCCTGGGTAAGCAGTCCATCGGCCACTACCGGAACATCGTGTGCCATGGCGCCTCGTCGTGCGATAGGGTGGGTTTGGGTAACATGGGTATAGCACACTTTGGGTAACTTCGCAACTGTGTTCCTCCATTCCCGCCGCGCCTGTCGCGCTGATGGGGCGCATCCTGGCGTACCTGGCGCTGCTCCCGATAATCTCCCGCTATTGGAAGTGGAAGCTTTCCATTTTGCTGATTGCCGGAACCCCGCTTGCGTTTCTGCAATAAAGTGCTAAGATATTACGGTCACTCTTAGCAGTTACGCCACGGGAGTGCGGTAGCGGCCAACCGCACGCCTGGATCGGCCTTCCCACACACGCGCGCACCGCATGGGGCGATAGCCCGTCATCCCCA
>JAICKM010000556.1 GCA_025927935.1 Chloroflexia bacterium
CACTCGCGCGGCGGCGCAACGATCTCATCGCCTGGTATCTGCTAGCCACGCTGGCGCTGCTGCCCACGGCGGGTGTCGTGGGCGCCGACCACAATCACCTGCTGGCGGTGGACCTGGCGCTGGCCCTGGCCGGGGGCGCGGCGCTGGCCGCCGCCGGGACTCGCCTGGTCGCCGGATGGCCGGGGCGGGCGGCGTGGAGGCCGGGGTTGGCGCTGGTGGGCGGGGTGGTGGCGTGCGCCGGGTTCCTGGTCATGGCCGCCGAGCCGGCGGGCTGGTACGACCCCGACCTGGTCATGCCCTCCGCCGCGCAGCAGACCCAACTGCACAAAATCGTCGAGATGGTGCGCCAGAGCCCGCCCGGCAGCTATCTGGCCGACGACCCCGGCCTGCTGGCCCTGGCCGGCAAAACAACGCCCTACGACGACCTGTTCACGATCACCGCGCTGGCCGCCGATCACCGCTGGGATGCCGGCGCGCTGGATACCCAACTACAACGCGGCGCCTTCCCGCTCATCCTGCTGGCCGGCGACGTGTCCGACCGGGCCGGAGTCCCGTTACGTAGCGACATCCTCACCGACGCCATGCGCGCCGCCCTCCAGCAAGGCTACCGCATCCTCTACCGCGACATCTATTTCACCTATGTGCCCAAGTGACGAGTGGTCAGCGGTCGGTGGTCAGTGGTCAGTATAGAAATAGCTTGCGATGCTTACTCTGAAACAAAGCGGTGAGTGGTCGCCGCGATTACTCCGTTGCGAATCGTCCAAGCACAGACCTTTGCTTGAGAGGTTCTCATCACTCGTCGTACTGACCAATGACCACCGACCGCTGACCACTCGTCACGCCACCCAGAACCAGTTGGTGAAGCGGATGGTGTAGAGGGCCAGGAGCAGGAGGCTGACGGTCAGGATGAGGTAGTGCAGCCAGGGGCGGCGGCCCGCGGCGGCCAGCAGGATGAAGGCGGGGAACAGCACCAGCACGAAGCGCGGGAACGACAGCAGCGGGTTGCGCGGCGTGGCCGAGAAGAGGGGGAACAGCAGGCCCAGGGTCAGGTAGAGCGCGTGGGGCAGGCGCAGCCGGCCCCGCACCCACCCGGCCGCCGCCAGCACCCCGAACAGGAGCAGCGTCGCCAGGTAGAACCAGCTCTGGTTCTCCTCCTGGTACTGGAACGGCATCGCGGCGGCCACCTTAAAGGCGTTGATGACCGTCTCCCAGGGCCAGCTAAACGCGCGGTTCCACTCGGCCTGCGTGCTCAGGAACACCAGCGGGTTGCCCAGGGCCCGCGCCGACCAGGCCAGCAGCGCCAGCCCGGCGAGCAGGGGCACGCCCAGCGCGACCAGCACATCGGGCGTGCGAGGCCGGGCCACCCGCCCGCCGCCCGCTCCACGCCAGGCCAGGGCCAATTCGACCAGCAGGCAGGGGATCAGGACGATGCCGAAGGGTCGGGTCCAGAAGGCGGCGGCCAGACAGAACCCCGCCACCCACCAGCGCCCGCGCCCGGCGGCGTAGAACATGCCCAGCGCCAGCAGCAGGAACAGCCCCTCGCTGTAGATGGCCCAGAAGAAGAACGCGGCGGGGAAAATCGCCAGGTAGAGCACCGTGCGCGCGGCTAGATCGGGCGCGTATTGCTCGCGCACCAGGCGATAGAGCAGGATGAGCACCCCGGCGAAGATCAGCGACGAAAGGATGACCCCGGCCAGCAGATAGCGCCCACCCAACAACAGGCCGAGCAGACCCACGGCCCAGGGATAGAGCGGCAGAAAGGCCGTCGTGCCGTCGCCGGGGTGGTAGCCCGCCGTGGCGATTTGCAGATACCACAACCCATCCCAGTGCGCCCAGACGCCCACGAACCGGTCCCAGAAAGCGGGCAGCGCGGGGGGCGGGTAGGGCGCTGTGCCGCCCGGCGTGCGGCTGGGGATGGCGAGGCCGGCCAGGATCGCCAGCAGCGTGAGGCCCACGCGGAGCGCCAGCCAGACGGCTAGCGGTTCGGCGTGGGCCTGCGCGAAGGCGCGAAAGCGTGCGGCCAAAGGCCCTATTGCGTGACCTGCTGCAAACAGCGCAGATCGGCTTCGACCAGGGCCTGCTCGCGGCCATAGGTCGCCCAGTCCTGGATCTTGAGCGCGTCTTGCGCGCGCTGATAGTGGTCGAGCGCGTCGGCGCTCAGGCTGCGCGCGTCACCGGAGCAAACTCCCGCCGTGGGCGACGGCCCGCCGGAGGGAAACGTCGGGAAGGGCGTGCCGCCGGTGGTGGGTGTGCCGCCCGCCGTAGGCGTGCCGCCGGTCCCCGGTCCTGTGGGAGGCGGCGCGGCGGGCGACCCGAACATGGCATCGAGCGCCGAATTCAGATCCTCGCCCATACCCACCTGGCCGCCCGCCGCCGCGATCACGCGCTTCAGTTCGGGCAGCGGGCTGCTGGTGGCCTGCAAGAACAACGGCTGGACATACAGCACCGAACTGGCGATGGGGATCACCAGCAGGTTGCCGCGCACCACCTGGCTGCCGCCCTGGTTCCAGAGCGAGATCTGGCTGGAAACCTGCGTGTCCTGGTTGACGGTGGCGTCGACCTGCTGCGGGCCGAACACGGTCGTGCTCGATGGGAAGCGGATCACATCCACGCGGCCATAGTCGGGCGCATCCCCACGCCCGGCCATCCAGGCGATCATGTTTTGCTTCGATGCGGGTGTGAACGGCACCATCAGCATAAACTCGTTGGTTGTCTCGCCGGGCAGGCGCATCATCGTATAGTAGGCTTCCAGCGGCGCGCTGGTATCGGTCTGGTTGCCGAAGGGCACGCGCCAGGCGTCGCCCTTGTTGTAGAACACCTGCGGATCGGTCATGTGGAACGTATCGTAGGTGCGGGCCTGGATATTAAACAGGCCCTCCGGATAGCGGACGTGCGCCTGAAGGGACGCGGGCATCTGGCTCGCATCCTTGAACAGACTGGGGAAGATGCGCCGGTAGGTCGCGATCACCGGGTCTTTGGGATCGACGACGTAGAAACTCATCGAGCCATTATACGCATCGACGACCACCTTGACCGAGTTGCGAATATAGTTCACCGTGCCGTAGTCCGTCTCCAACGGCGTCGAGTTGGGATAGCGGTCGCTGGTGGTATAGGCATCCTGGATCCAGTAGAGTTTGCCGTCGGCAATGACGATATAGGGGTCGGCATCGTAGCTCAGGAAGGGCGCCACCCGCTGCACCATATCCCCGATCTGGCGATGGAAGAGCACGCGGCTGTCGTCCTTGATCAGGTCGGAGATTAACAGCGTGAAATCGCCGAAGTAGGTGGCAAGCTGGAGCCGGTTCAGGAAGCCGCCGATGGCGATTCCGCCGCTGCCCTGGTACTTGGTCATGATGTCATGATCGCCCGCCGGGTAGTCGAACTCCTCGGCGCCCGTGTTGACGACGGCGTAGTTCTCCTCGGCCTCGCCGTAGTAGATCTGCGGCACTGTTACCTTGAGGGCCGGGTCCTCGCTGACCACCGGGAAATCGCGCACGATAAAGTGCGGCTGGCCGCCGCTCTCGATCTGGTTCACCGGGCTGGCGACCACCCCGTAGCCGTGCGTGTAGACCAGATGCTGATTCAGCCAGGTGCGGGCGGTCTCCGCCAGGCCGTCGGTGTTGATCTCGCGGGCCGAGATCATCACCTGCGCTTCGCCCCCGGCCAGCGGATAGCGGTCCAGATCCACGCCGTTGAACACAAAGTAGGGGCGCAACGACTGCAACTGGCTATAGGTCTGCAACAGCGGGCGGTAGTCCCAGAGCCGGATACTGTTGACCAGGGTGCGGTTAGATTCTACGTCGGTGCGCGTCAGGCGGGTGCTGGCATCGGTCGGGCTTTCGCGGAAGGTATCGAGGCCGAACGCCGCGCGGGTGGCGGCGATGTTGTTGAGGATATAGGGCCGTTCTTTGTCCAGTTCGGCGGGCTTCACGCTGAACGCCTGGACGGCATTGGGATAGAGGCCGCCGACGACCAATTGCGCCAGCAGCCAGATACCGACCGCCCCCGCCAGCGGGATCAGCGCGCGCACGCGCAGATTGACCAGCAGTAGCAAGGCGATGGCGATGGTCACGACCAGCAGGATGCGGAAGGCCAGCAGCCGGGCGTTGACATCGGTGTACGAGGCGCCGTACAGCGCGTCGTGCGTGGAGAAAAGCAACTCGTAGGTGCTGAACCAGTAGCCGACTCCGGTCAGCAGCAGGAAAGCCACGGCCAGGACGCTGAAATGGGCCACCACGCGCGGATCGGGGGCGAAGCGCCCCGCTCCGGTGAACAGCGTGGGCCGGGTGGCGTAAATGACCGCCACGCCGATCACGGACAGCACAACCAGCGCCGTCGCCCAGGCGCGCAGGAAGTCGTAGAAGGGCAACTCAAAGACATAGAAGCCGATGTCTTGCTGGAAGATCGGGTCGGTGGCGCCGAAAGCGGTGTGGTTGAA
Source organism: Chloroflexia bacterium (assembly GCA_025927935.1). Next base: position 4,439 of record JAICKM010000556.1, read on the forward strand.
ATAGTTGAGCGCCGTGGTCCACTCGCCCGCGGCAATGAAGCCCATCAACAGGCTGACGAGCACGACGGCCACGCCGATGCCCAGGCCCAACGCCCGCTGCGAGATGTCGAGTTGCTGGCCGGGGAACAGATCGCGCGGCACAGCGATGCGCCGCGCGATCATCCAGTTGAGGGCGAAGAACAGCGCGGCGACCACCAGGCCGGCGGCGAAAACGCCGATGGCCGCAGTCAGCCGCGTGCCGTACACGCTTTGCAGGCCCAGGCTGCCGAACCACTGCCAATCAACGGACAGCTCCAGCAGGATCGGTCCCAGGATAAACAGCAGCACGACGACGGCGACCAGCATCAGGCAGCCGCCAGGCAGGCGGGACGCCCGCGGGGCGGTGGGCGGGCGAGGCGGCGGCTGGCCTCGCCCGCGCACAAAACGCTCTTCGTATTCGTCG
>JAICKM010000115.1 GCA_025927935.1 Chloroflexia bacterium
CGCACCGGCTGGTCGAGATCGTCGTCGGGGATAGCGGCGAGGCTGGATGCCAGCGCGCTGTTCAAGGCAATGACCCGCCGGCACGCTTGCTCCCATGCAGGCTCATCATCCGGCGCGCTGGGCGGCGGCCAGTCGTGCGCGGTGTCCAGGCCGCTGCCGGCGACCGGTAGCCCATGCAGGTCATGCAGCACCACATCATACCAGAAGCCGAGATGGTTAACGATGGCCCAGATGCTCTTGCCCCCCTCAGGTGGCTCCCAGGCGGCCTGCGCGGCGCTCAGCCCCGCCACGGCGCGCGTAAAGGGCGTGAACCAGCCGTGGTCATGGGCGAACAGGCCCAGCAGGGCATCGGCTAAGTGCGCGGCTTCCGGCATCGCGTGTCCTCCGCTAGCGGCCCGGCGGGCACCACGGGCAGGCGTCCACCGCCTGCAAGATCATCTGCACGGCGACCAGCAGCGCGACCACGCCGAAGATGCGTTTCAAGGTAGCGCTTTGCAGGCGCTGCACCAGGTAGGCGCCCAGCCGTGCGCCGACGAAGACGGCCAGCGCCGCGGGTGCCGCCAGCACCGGATCGATCCGCCCGCTGGCGTAATAGATCAACGCACGGGCCGCCGCCGTGATGCCGATCAGGAACGAACTCGTGCCCGTCGCTACCTTGAGGGGGACGCCCATCAGCAGGTGCATCACCGGCACCTGGACGATGCCGCCCCCGACGCCGAGCAAGCCGGAGATCGTGCCGCCGAGCAGGCTGGCGCCCATACCCAGCGGCACGTGGGTGGCCTGGTAGGCGACCCGGCCCAACCGGGCGTCCTGGTAGCTGCCGCCCAGGTTCCAGCCGTCAGGCGCGGGTGCGGACGGGGCCGCTGCGGGTTGCGCCGCCGGAAGCGCGCCGGGCCGGGCGCCACGAATCATGGTCACGGCGGTGTAGAGCAGCAGGAACGCGAACAGGGCGCGCAGAATGCGCCCGTCGATGGCCTGCGCGACGAGCGAGGCGCCGATGGCGGCGGCCACGGTGGCCGTGCCCAGCAGCACGGCCAGGCGGATGTTGGTCAGCCGGGTACGCACATAGGTGCTCGACCCCGCCGCCGAGGTGGCGGCCACGGCCACCAGGCTGGTGCCCGCCGCCACCTGGAAGGGCAGGTTGAACACCAGCGTCAGCACCGGCACGAGGAAGATGCCGCCGCCCAGGCCCAGCAACGCGCCGACCAGCCCGGCCAGGAGGCCCAACGCGCTGATGCCCAGCAGCATCCAGATGTCAATGGTCATATGGCCGCTATTGTACGCGATTGTGCCGCGCGACTCAAGCGGATCTGCGTCGCCGTTGTCACTCTGAGCGCAGCGAAGAGTCTCGTCGTGGCCCCGCACCAGACGAGATTCTGAGCGGAGCGAAGAATGACAGGGGACGGTGACGTGCTACGCAAGCAGATCAGAATGACAGGGGACGGTGACGTGCTACGTAAGCAGATTGGCGCGCTTGACACCGGGCGGGCGAGGCCGGGTATAATGGGCGCAACAATCCGTCCTTGGGAGATGCAGCGATGGCTTTTCCGCTGGCCGTGCCCGCCGGCTTTGTCCGGCACCAAACCGACCGCTATGTCCTCTTGCACGGCGATTGCCTGGAGGTACTTGATGCGCTCCAGGCCATGCACCCGGCGGGCGCCGTGCCGCTGATCTTCGCCGACCCGCCGTATAACCTGAGCAACGACGGTATCACCTGCCAGGCCGGGCGCATGGTCTCGGTGAACAAGGGCGCATGGGATCGCTCGGCGGGCGTGGACAACGACCACCAGTTCCACCTGGCCTGGCTGGCGGCCTGCCGCCGGGTGCTGACGGCGGACGGCAGCCTGTGGGTGTCGGGCACGCGCCACGTCATCTTCTCCGCCGGGTTCGCCATGCAGGAGCTGGGCTACCGCCTGCTCAACGAGATTACCTGGTTCAAGCCTAACGCCGCGCCCAATCTGTCGTGCCGCTACTTCACGCACAGCCACGAAACGTTGCTCTGGGCGGCGCGCGACGAGCGCAGCAAGCACACCTACAACTACGCCGTGATGAAGGCGCAGGCCGGCGGCAAGCAGATGCGCTCCGTCTGGCCCGACATCCCCGCGGAAGACGAGCCGCAGGACATCTGGGTGATCCCGACGCCGCGCCGCAGCGAGAAGGAGCACGGCAAGCACCCCACGCAAAAGCCCCTGACCCTGATGCGGCGCATTGTGGAGGCCAGTTCCCATCCGGGCGACGTGGTCCTCGACCCTTTCAGCGGGTCGGGTTCGACGGGGGTGGCGGCGCTGGAGTTGGGGCGCTTCTACATCGGCATCGAGCAGGACCCGGCGTACCTGGAGTTGAGCCGGCGCCGGCTGGACGCGGCCCTGGCCGCGCCTCAGTAATTTGCATTGTAGGGGCCGGTTTGAAACCGGCCCGGTCCGTTATCAACATGCAAACAGGCGAGGGGCGGCGCATCTGCGCCGCCCCTCGCGTTGCCGCGGTTACGGCGCCGGAAAGCTGAGATCCCCGGCGCCGTGCCGCCTATTTGACCGTCGAGTTGTACTCGTCGAGCAGGTCGTTGGCTTTGTTGGCTGCGTCGTCCAGGGCGGCTTTGGCCGAGGGCGACTTGCCGAGCAGGAACTGCTCCATCGCGCCTTCGACCAGCGGCCGGGTCCCGGCGAAGGTGCCGAACACCGCGCCCGCCGTGGCCGGACTGGCCTCGGTGGCGTGCAGTTGGTCGACCGCGACCTGGAACTGCGGATACTTCGCCAGGGCGTCCTTCATGATCTGCACGTTATAGGCCGCCTTGCGTGTGGGATAGTAGCCGGTATTGGAGGCGAAGAACGCCTGGCTCTCCGGCGACGAGGCGAACTTGACAAACTCCCAGGCGCCGTTCTGCTGGTCGGCCGAACCCTGGTCGGTGATCCAGAGCGAGGCGCCGCCGATGATCACGCCGCCCTTGGCGCCGGCCGGCTTGGGAAGGTAACCCACGCCGATATCGACTTTGCCGGCTGCCTTGGCCTGGCTGCTCCATCCGCGCAGGGTCGCGATGCTCTCCAGCGCCATCGCGGCATCGCCACGCGAGAAGTTGGCGCCCAGCGTGGTGCCGTTGGTGGTGCCGCTGGCGCGCCCGACGCTGCGGCCCACGCCCTCGTCCTGCAGTTTCTTGAGGAAGTTGAGCCAGTTCTGGCCGCCCTCGCCGTTGAAGACGAGCTTGGTCGCCCGGCCCTGGCGGCCGTTGTTCGGCTCGGCGTAGAGCACATTCTGCTCGGCCATCTCCTGCTCCAGGATCCAGCCGTAGAGCGTGAAGTCGATGCCGCTGCGGATGATCTTGCCGCTCGCATCCTTCTTCACCAGCTTCTGCGCGGCGGCGAATACCTCGTCATAGGTCTGCGGAGGTTTGTCCGGGTCCAGGCCGACCTCTTTGAAGGCGTTCTTGTCGTAGTACAGCACCGGGGCGGAGCTGTTGAAAGGCATCGAGTAGAGCTTGCCGTTAACGGTATAGTAGCTCGCCACGGCCGGCTCCAGGTCCTTGACCAGGTCCTGCTGGTTGTCCTTCTCGACAAAGTCCTGCACCGGGATGATGCGCTTGCTGTCGATCATGCGTTGGGTGCCGATGTCGTAGACCTGCACGAGGCTCGGCAGAGACCCACCGGCCAGGCTGGTATTGAGCTTGTTGATCGTATCGTCGTAGTTCGGCTGCTGGATGCCTTCGACGTAATACTTGGTCTGGCTGGTGTTGAAGTTGTTGATCACCTGCTGGACAATCGCGCCGTTGAAGCCGGTGAGGCCATACCAGAAGGTGAGCTTGACCGCGCCGGGAGGCGCGGGGACGGTCGGATAAGGCGTGGCCGTGGGCGCGGGTGCCGCGGTCCCGGCCGCAGTAGCGGCGGCGGGGGCCGAGGTATTGGTGGCGGCAGCGGCCGGCGCTGTGGTATCTGTCGCGGCAGCCACCGGCGCGGTGGTATTGGTGGCGGCAGCCGCGACGGCTGGGGTATCGGTCGCGGCGGCGGGCGGCGGCGCACTGGTGGCCGGAGTGGCCGTGGCCGTGTCGCCGCCACACCCGGCGAGTGCCCCGCCCAGGAGCACGCTTACGACCGCCAGCGATAGCCCCTGGCGCAGTCGCTCGACCGGCTTCGGCCCCTTGCGCTTCCTTGCGCGTGACTCATGCGTACTGCCCATTGGTTGCACAGTCATGTTTCCTCCTTTGGTTCCGTTGGTCCTGTAGATTGTGGTTCAGCCCTTAAGGGCGCCGCTCGTGAGGCCCCGTACCAGTTGCCGCTGGCCCAGCACCAGCAACAACAGGGTCGGCAGCATCACGATGATGGTCCCCGCCATCTGAAGGTTATAGAGCGCGATCTCCGACGACCGGAACGCCGTGATACCGACCTGGGTGGTCCGCCATTCGGGGCTATCGGTCACCAACAGTGGCCAGTAGTACTGGTTGTAGGTGTTCAAAAAGGCGTACACGGCCAGCGTGCCGAGCGCGGGGCGCGAGAGCGGCAGCAGGATGGTCCACAGGTAGCGGAACCGCCCGCAGCCGTCGATGACCGCCGCCTCGTAGAGATCGCGCGGGATGGTGAGGAAGTACTGCCGTAGCAAGAAAATGCCGAACCCGCTCGCCACAAACGGTGCGGCCAGACCCTGGTAGCTGTCCTTCCACCCCAACTGCACCACGGTTAGGTAATTGGGCACGATGGTCGCTTCGAAGGGGATCATCAGCGTGCCCAGAAAAATGAAGAAGAACAGCGTCTTGCCGGGAAAGTTGAAAGTCGCCAGCGCATATGCGGCTAGGGCCGACGTAATTAGTTGCCCGAGCGTGACGGCGAGCGAGACCACGAACGAATTCACGATCCAGCGGCTCAGCAAGGGTTCCTCGTTGAACGCTTCGCGGAACACGCCCCAATCCAGGTGGTTGAAGTTGGGTAGCAGGTTCGGCGCGATGGTCGGGCCCTGCAACGACAGCGAGAGCGAGAAGATCAGCGGGAACAGCAGGATCAGCGCGGCCAGGATCAGCAGGATATACAGGCCGGTCGTTTTTAGCCAGTCGCGGACACGCTGCGTGCCGGATCGATATTCATAGGACACGGCGATGGGTTGGGCGCTCATTGGTAATGGACCCTCCTGTCCAGCACGCGGAACTGAATCAAGCTCATCACCAGCAGCACGACGAACAGCACGACCGCGATAGCCGAGGCGAAGCCGTAGCGATTCTCTTTAAAGAAGGCGGTGAAGAGCGCGAACACGATTACGTTGGTCGAGCCGTTCGGCCCCTCGTTGGCGATCAGCACGTTGAACTGGGTGAACGCCTGGAACGAGTTGATCGTGTTGATAATCAGCAGAAACAGCAACGTCGGCGTGAGCAGCGGCAGCGTGATATGGCGGAAGGATTGCCAGGCGCTGGCGCCGTCCAGCGTGCTGCTTTCGTACAGGTCCTGCGGAATGCCCTGCATCCCGGCCAGCGCGATAATGAAGTTGAACCCCAGCGAGGTCCAGATGGTCATGAAGGCGACGGCGGGCAGGGCGGTGGCCGGGTCGAGCAGCACGCCTTCGGTTTGCAGGTTCAGCAGATCGACCACCCAGTTCGTCACTTTAATGCTGGGATTGTAAATGAGCGCCCAGATGACGCTCGCGCTGGCGACGGAGATGGCGACGGTGCTGGTGAAAATCGTGCGGAAGATCTGGATCGCCCGCACGCGGGCCGTCGCCAGTTGGGCCAGGCCCACCGCAACGGCGATGCCCAGCGGCACTACCAGGATGGTGAACTCTACGGTCGTGAGGATGCTATGCAGATACTCATCGCGCCCGCTGCCGTCGAGGTTCAAGAAGCGCAGGTAGTATTGCACGCCGTTGAAGCGTGCCGGGCTGCCGGTCTGGTCGGTGATGAAAAAGCTCAGCCAGATCGATCGTACAAATGGCACAAAGGTGAAGGCGATAAAGAACGCCAGCGCCGGGGCCATATAGAGGATCGCCCAGCCGAAGTCACGCCAGCGGCGCGCCATCCGGTTCCCGGCCACGGTCGCGGCGGGCGCGTCCGCCTTGCGGGCCACATCGACCACCAGGCGGCCGGCGGCATCGGTGCCGTCCACAGCGGTGAGCGCCCGGTCATCGAGCCGGGGGGCGGCATCTTTGCCGCGTTTATCATGTGCGAGCATAGGTCGTCTGTGGCCTCTATCTCTGGATCGGTCCGCATACCTCCGGACAGGACAGTCCCGAAGGCGTCCGCCGGTTGTTGCCCCTTGCGCAGCAGGGTCGCGGGTCGCGGCGGGCGTTACGGACGGCTGGTGCGCCCAGGTCGCGTTTGTAGCTTAACACCTGGTCATTCACAGACCATTGAGCGATTTTTCGCGGTGAGCTACGATGGGCGGTCGTGTCGTAACAACCGGGCCAAGTCTAGCATAGTTTGCGGGTTCTTGCAACCGGGTGCGTCCCGGCTTATGGCGATTCTACACCCAATCGATCTTGATCACAATCGCGGTAATGTCATCCTGATGCGCCCGGTAATTGTACGGCTGGGTGAGATCGGCGGCGTCGGGTAGGGCGCGCTCGGTTGAGCGGGCATCGGCGCGGTCCACCAGGGCGGCGGCCGGATCGATCAATTGCAGACCGTCGGCGATCTCGCGGCGGGTGAGGTTGTCGTGGACGCCGTCACTGGTCAGCAACAGGAGATCGTGGGGCCGCAACTGGATGACGGTCAGCGCGGGCGCCGGCACGGGCAGCGCATCGCCAAGCTGGCCGAAGACCAGGAAGCGTTGCGCGTAGTAGCGGCGCACCAGCGGGTCCATGGCGCCCAGGTCGCGCCCGTCGAAGTTGTCGATGGTCTCCTCGACGGTGTAGGCTTGATCGGGGGTCAGCACCTGCTGTTCGAGATCGGAGCCGACGGCGTCCTGGTCCTCGGTTAGCAGCAGCAGTTCGTGGTTGGAATACAGATAACCGCGCGTATCGCCGTTCTGGCTGATGACCGCGCGGCGGCCACCCTCGCATAGGATAGCCGCCGTCATCACGGCGGCGGCCAGCACATCGCCCGCCGTCTTGCCGGGCGGGATCTCGTCCGGCGGGATCTGGCCGGACGCGTTCACATCGCGGAAGACGCGCTCACCGGCCTCTTGCACGACAGCAGCCAGCAATTCGCGGGCGGCGGGCACGGTCAGGTTGGCGGGCAGGTTTTGCAAGCGGGCATCGAGTACCTGCCCGATCATGCGCGCCGCGTGTTCGCCGCCGATCTCGCCGGTCGGCGTGCGGCGGCGGGCGCTGCCCATGCCGTCGATCACGGCGTGGGCCAGGCCGTTGGCCGCCGACCAGGCCAGGTCTTCATCGCGGTCCGGATGCAGGCGGCTGGGGATGCTTTTGGACCAGACGCGCACGGTGTTGGTTTCGGTCATGGATGGCTCCTTCAGGTTGCTGGAGCCATTATAATGCAAATAAGCGAAATCAGCAGTATAATTGCCCTGCAACCTGAGACGCTGCCCTGCGTAGATTGAGCGAGTGGGAATCGCGGGGGCCAGGCAAGGAGGATCGATTCGTGTTTATTGTGTGTCCCGATTGTGGTGCGGATCAGCAGGAAGTGGGCAAGTATTGCGAGAATTGCGGGCGGTTGCTGACCGCCGCGGATGCCCAGGCGCCCGCGCCGGTGGCGGCGCCCGCGGCAGGCGCGCCCTGGAACGCCTCGCCTGCCGGCACGCAGGGCGCGGTCGATCCGGCGCCCTGGAACGCGGCCCCGGCCGCCACCGCCCCGGCCATCCCGCCGGGCAGCGCGCGCTTCGCCATTGTGCGCAACGGGCAGGCGAACCCGGCGGAAGGCTTCACGATCACCCATGAGGGCGAGTTTCTGGTGGGCCGGCCCAATGTCGAGGCGGGATCCGGCGTGGATGTCGATTTGCGCCAGTGGGTGCAGCCCCTGGACTTGAACGGCCAGAAGCAGTACCTGATCCATCGCCGGCAGTGCTTCCTGGGCATCGGCAGCGACGGCGTGGTCACGATCCGGCCCTGCCCCGGCGCCGAAGCCGACACGCTGGTCAAGCCCGCCGGGCAGCCCGGCTTCATCGCGCTGAACCAGCTAACGTCGGCCCGCCAGTTACGGCCCGACTCGACCTTCCCGCTCCAGCCCGGTGACCAGATCTACATGGGCGACCCGGACGCCGTGCGCTACTACCAGGCCGGCGACCCCACCGCCGCGGGCACCTACGTGGTCCTGGAATTGCTGCCGGCGTCGTAGCCAGGTGATGCGCGCCGGGTTTCCGGTCCTGAGTAGCGTATTCCGCTTACCTTGTCATTGTCATTCTGAGCGGAGCGAAGAATCTCGTCTTTTGCCTCCACGAGACTCTTCGCTCTGCTCAGAGTGACAAATACGGCGGGAAAGACTATTGAGAACGAAACGAGTATATTTGGCATGTGCCGCCTCTTTGGCCTGATTGCGCGCAGGCCCGTCAAGATCACCTTCCCGCTGCTGGACGCGGCGGAGTCGCTGCGCCGGCAGAGCCTGCTCAATCCCGACGGCTGGGGCGTGGGCTACTACGCGGGCGGGCACGCGGTAGTGCGCAAGCAGCCTGAGGCCGCACATGACTCGCCCGGCTTTAGCCGGGTCGCGGAACACGCGCGCTCCCACCTCTTTGTTGCGCATGTGCGGCTGCGCACGGCGGGCGGCATTAATCTCGCCAACACGCATCCCTTCAGCTACGGCGGCTGGATCCTGGCGCAGAACGGCGGGATCGGCGGCACATGGCATAAGCGGATCAAGGCCGAAATCGGCTGGGGGCGCATCGCGGGCAAGACCAGCGGGGAGCATTTACTGTACTGGCTCCACGCGCGAGCGGGGCACCTGAGCGGCACGGCGCGGGACGCGGCGATTCTGGCCGCCGTGCGCGAACTGGTCGCCGATCCGGCGTCCATCGGCAGTGCCAACTTTGTGCTAGCCACCGGCGATCAGTTGTACGCCTTCCGCTTCTCGCCCCCGCAGGGCAACGCGCGCTCGCTGTTCTATTTGCGGCGCTCGCCGCCCCTGGCGGAGGCTTCGCCGGAGGCCGCGGAAGCGGAAGGCGGGATTCCCCGCACCCCGGCGGTGCTGGTCGCCTCCGAGCAGGTCACGGGGCCAGGGGAAGCCTGGCAACCGGTGGCAAACGGCTGTCTGCTGATCGCCCGCCGCGATCTCAGCGTGGCCCTCGAACGTATCGCCGTCGCGTAACGCGCTCCACCCATAACCGGCCCCTTGGCGCAGCCTGTGCGCCGCCGGTTATTGCCCCTTGCGGAAGGACCAGGTCTTGGCCTGCGGGTCGTAGGACATCACGCCCTGGTAGGCCCAGTCGGCGCCGAGTTGCTGGACGCTGATTGTCACCAGCGAGGTATCGCCGTTGGCGTCGAACTGCCAGGCGCCGCCTAGGATGTTCGGCCCCAGGTCGGTCGACTTGGTGGCGGCGGTAGCCTGGCGGATCGCTTCGCGGTCCTTGACTCCGGCCTTGGTGATGGCGTTCACGGCGACGCGGCCCGCTTCATAGCCGAAGGGGGCGAAGTCGGGGTTGCGGTCGCTGGGGTATTTGCTGATATAGCGCTGATACCAGTCCTGCCCGGCGCCGGTCAGCTTGTTGGCGGGCAAGCCGACCAGGGTGGCATAGACCGAGCCGGGGCTGCCGCTGCCGCCGTTACTCTTGTAGTCGTTGAGGAAGTCCGAGCCGACGATGCCGTCCGCGCCCATAAATGTGCCCTGGAAGCCGGCGCGGCGCAGGTCGCGCAGCACGCGCGCCGGGTGGTTCGCCGTGACGCCGCCGAAGTAGACCAGATCGGGGTGCGCGGCGGCGATCTTGCCGGCCAGCGCGGTATAGTCGTCAGTATGCACGTCGATGCTCTCCGGGCCGCCCAGCACCTGCAAGCCCAGGTCCTTCGCCGCCTGGGCAAAGATGACCGCGATGCCGTGGCCGTAGAGTTCCGTGTCGTCGATCACGTAGACCGACTTAGCGCCGATCTGCTGCGCGTAGGCGGCCCCGGCGTTGCCTTGCAGGTCGTCGGCGGGCACCACGCGGAAATAGTTCTGCACGCCCAGCGGGTAGTAGATCCAGGGTTCGCCGGCCGTCCCCGTGCCTGGTTTGGTTAGGCCGGGGTAGGTGTTGCCGGGGCTGATCATGGTCAGGCGGACGCGATCCAGCACCGGGATGCTGATCTTGGCCGCGCCGCTGTTGTAGGTGCCGATGTAGACCATGGCGTCGGGGTCGGCGGCGGCGCGGCGCGCGTTCGCCAGTTCCACGTCCGCGTCCCAGTGATAGCTGCCGTCGCTCTGCTGCTTGTCGTCGGTGAGCGGCACATACTCGATGCGGAAGTTGCCCGCCTTGGCGCCGGCCTCGTCCACGGCCATCTGCACGCCGTGGGCGATGCTGTCAAAGCTCTCCATGGGCACGCTGGAATAGATGCGCACAACATTGGGGTCGGTGGGCAGGGCGAAGCCCAGGCGCGGACTCAGCAACACCAGCAGCACCACACCGATTAGCGCCGCGGCGATCAGCGGGCCGAGGATCTCCGCGGTATTCGCGGCGAACGAGCGACGTCTTATCACGATGGACCTTCCTCCCGGAACCGGAATTGGCACCGGCATGCAAACAAGCGGGCGATGTAACCTTTCGCTACTGCGATTACGTAGATTCCCATGACGACGTTACGCAGGATAACCAGACCGGGTGGGACTATACACTAACGCCGAATCTGAGTATACTAAGACCAGTGCCGGTGGTTACGCCCCAGTATAGCCGCCGGACGCCCCCGGCGCAAGCGCGAGCCGGGCCATGCAGACCACGATCAGACCACGCGCGTGAAAGAGGGAGTTCAGGGATTTGGCTACAACGCAACCGGGCACAGCGGTGCCCCAGGTTTGCCCCACCTGCCACGAAACCGTTATCGCCTCGGATGGCTTTTGCCCCTCGTGCGGCTCGCCCATGAACCTGAGTGCCCCCCCGGCGGCGCCAGGAGGCGCGCCCGCGGGGAGCGGCGCGCCCGCGGCGGCCGGATCGCCGTCCGTCTGCCCGGTGTGCGGCACGGCGCTGCGCCCCGGCGCCGAGTTCTGCCCGAATTGCGGCGCGTCGGTGGCCGACGCCGTGCGCAGCAGCCAGCTTGCGGCGGCACCCGTGGGGTCGCCCGTCCTGCCTACCGTCGCTTCCGGCGTGCAGCCCACTCCGGCGACGTGCCCCAAGTGCGGCGCGCCGCAGCGACCGGGGGCCAAGTTCTGCAAAGAGTGCGGCTACCGCTTCAACGAGATCGCCACGGCGATGCCGAGCACTAGCGGGGGCCTGACCCAGCTTAAAGTGGGCCAGGTGCTGGCCGGGCGCTATAAGATCGTCAAGGTCATCGGCGGCGGCGGTATGGGCGCCGTGTTCCAGGCCGTCGATATCCACTTGCAGACGCGCGAAGAGCCGGAAGGCCGCCTCTGCGCGGTCAAAGCCATCCTGAACACCGACGACCCCGACCTCCTGGCCGCAGCCGTCGAAGAGCGCGAGATGTTGATCCGCCTGGACAACCCCAACATCGTGCGCATCTACGATATTGTGAACGAGGGCGGCGTCCCCTTTATCGTCATGGCCTTCGTCAAGGGCACCAGTTGGAAGCAGATGTACGACAACAACGGCGGTCCGCTGCCCGAAAGCGAGGCGTTGCGCCTGGTGCTGGGCATCCGAGGCGCTTTCGAGTACCTGCACCACCGCACGCCGCCCGTCGTCTATCGCGACTTCAAGCCGGGCAACGTCATCCAGGTGGACGAGCCGGGTGGGGCCACGCGCCAGGTACTGATCGACCTGGGCACGGCCATCGAGTATATCCCCGGCCAGAAAAGCGAAGCCTGGGGCACCGAGGGCTACGCGCCGCCGGAGATCGGCGGCATCTGCGAGCAGCCACCCACCATGGACCTGTTCACCATCGTCAGCACCCTGGCCGCGCTGCTGGGGCTGGATGTGGCTGAGCAGCGCATCCTGGCGCCGCCGCACGAGTCCTGGCCCGTCTCCCAGGAGATCTACGACTTCGTGGTGCGCGGGCGCGACCCCGACCCCAGCGTGCGCTTCCAGACGGTGGATGAGCTATTTGACCAGTTAGAAGGCATCAACCGCTTCATCAAGGGCCAGGAGTTGGCCCGCGTGGCCGGCCCCGCCCAGTTGCCGGGCCGGGGCACCAGCGGGCTGGCCCAGGCCATTGCCCCGGTGCAGAGCACGCTGTTCACCGGCAAGCTGCTCACCGGCACGACCGGCAAGATCAGCGCGCTGCCCGCGCTCAACACGTCGGACCCGGCGACGCCCGCCTTGCAGCCCGCCCGCGACCTGATGGCGGCGGGCCGCTATTCGGAGGCTCTGACCCAGATCGACGCCGCGCTCAAGACGAACCCGGCCAGCATCGACGGCCACCTGCTCAAGGCGGCCAGCCTGAGCAACCTGGGACGCGCGGACGAGGCGCACGACGAACTGGACCGAGCGCAACGCCTGAGCACGCCGGCCACCCGCTGGCGCACCATCCTGGTCCAGGCCCAGGCCGCCGTCGCCGTGCGCGATTTCGCACGGGCCGAGAGCCTCTACCAGGAGCTAATGAAGCTGGTGCCGGGTGAGATCTTGCCCAAGCA
>JAICKM010000635.1 GCA_025927935.1 Chloroflexia bacterium
CATGCCGGGCCGCTGCGTTCAAAGAGGCACGGGCGCCAGTGTCGGGCCGTTGCGTTCAAAGGGGCACGGGCGCGTGGGTTTGCTTGCAAGGCTATAGCAGGTACGGCAAGGCCGAATCGGCTAATGCACCAGCACCTGCTGCCCGGCGGTCAGGCTGCCGTCGTCCACAATTTCGGTGCTGTCGGCGTTGGAGAGGCCGATCTCGACTCGCTGCTTGCGCTGGGTGTCGCCCTCCACGACGGTGACGAAGTGGTTGGCGCCGATCTGTTCGAGGGCGCGGTTGGGCACCAGCAGCACGTCGCGTTTGTGTTGGGCGGTGATGAGCAGGCTGGCGGCCATGCCTATGCGCGGCGTCACCTCGGCCGTGGGAGTGAAGATGACCGTGGCGGCGTAGACCGTGCTGCCTTGCTTCTGGGTGGCGCCGGGGGCCAGCGACTCGATGGTGCCCGGCATCTTGTCGCCGGGGTAGGCGTCGAGCGTGACCGTGACGGGTTGGCCCGGCTGCACGCGGCCCACGTCGAGTTCGTCGACATCGGCGCGCACGCGCAGGGTGGAGAGGCGGGCCAGTTCCATGACCGGCGTGCCTCCCCCCACCAGTTCGCCCTCCTTGCCGTCGATGGTGAGCACGGTCCCGGCAAAGGGCGCGGTTAGGCGGGCGTCGGCCAGCGCGGCGGTGGCGTTATCGACTTCGTACTGGGCGAGTTGCACCTGCTGCTCCAGCAGGGCGATGTCGGTGGCTGTGGGGCCTTGCTTTTTCAGATCGAGCGCGGCCTGGGCGGCGGCCACGCGCGCTTCGGCGGCGGCCCGGTCGGCGGATGTGCCGCCCTGCTTCACCTTGTCGAGATTAGCCTGCGCCTGGTCCACCGCCGCCTGGGCTTCGCGCAGCGCCTCGCTGGTCGGCCCGGCGCGCAGCTCGTCCAGGGCGGCCTGGGCGCGGTCCACGGTGGCCTGGGCCGCCGCGAGGTCTTCGGCGGTGGGTCCGGCCTTCAACTTGGCGAGATTGGCCTGTGCCTGGTCCACGCCCGCCTGGGCGGCGGCCACGTCTTCGGGGTTGGGGCCGGCCTGTAGCTTGGCGAGGTCGGCCTGCGCCTGGTCCACCCCCGACTGCGCCGCGGCGAGGTCGGCGGCGGTGGGTCCGGCTTTTAGCTTATCGAGCGCGGCCTGCGCCTCCTGGATGGCGGCGTCCGCCTGGCCTAGCGCGGCGATCTCGTTCTGCTTGGCCGCCTCGTAGGCCAGTTGGGCCTGTTGCAGCCCGCCCTGGGCATCCTGCACAGCACGCAGGGCGGCGTCCTCGGAATGCTGGGCGTCGTCGGGCACCTTTTTGCCGCGGTTGCGGAAGAACTCGTCGTTGTTGTGGGCGATGGTGCCGTACTGGTCCTGAGCATTGCGCACGGCGTTGGCCGCCTGCTCCATTTGCAAGCGCGCTTGCTCCTTGGCGTTGGACGTGGTGGCCGAGACTTGATTGCGGCTGGCTTTGGCCTGGTCCACGCCCGCCTGGGCGGCGGCCAGATCGGCGGCGGTGGGGCCGGTCTTCACCTTGTCCAGCGCGGCCTGCGCCTGGCGGACGGCGGCCTGGGCGGCCGCGATGTCCTCCGGGCGGGCAGGCTGTTTGGCGCGGTCCAACCCGGCCTGCGCCTGGCGGACGGCGGCTTCGGCGGCGGCAATGTCGTGGGGGCTGGCGCCCTGTCGCGCCTTGGCGAGTCCGGCCTGCCCCTCGCGCAGGGTGGCCGCGGCGCTGGCGATCTGTGCGGCGGTGGCCCCGCGCTTGACCTCGTCGCGCTTGGCGACGGCCTGGGCCAGCGCGGCTTGAGCGGCGCGGATATCCGCCGCCTGGCCGCCGCTCTTGATCTGGTCCAGCGCGGCCAGGGCGCTGCTCAGGTCGGCCTCCGCCGCGGCCAGTTCATCCGGGCGCGGGCCTTCCTTGGCCTGCTGGAGCTTGAGTTGGGCAATGGTCACGTCCGTCTGCGCCTGGCGCAGTTGGCGATCCAGGGCCGCGGTGTCCTGCTCGGCCAGGACCGCTCCGGCGGCGACCGTATCACCCTCGTGCACCAGCAGCCGCACCAGGCGCGCGCTGCTCTTGAAAGCCACCTGCGCCGAGGTTAGTGCCTCCAGGCGACCGTTGGTCTCGACCGTGGAGCGGATGTCGCCGCGCACCACCAGCACTGTGTTGAGCGCGGGCCGCGCGGCGAGCAGGCTTGCTCCGCCCACGCCGAGGATCAGCAGCAGCACGACAGCGCCCGCGATCAGCGCCAGGCGGCGCCCACGGTGCGGCGCTTCGGGCGGGAGATCCAGATCGCCGTCCCCATCTAGCGAGAAGGGCGCGGGCCGGATGTTGGGGTCGAGTTCAGTGCTCACCAGGGATCCTTTCGCGGGGCCGGCGCGCGGTAGCGGGCGCCTGACCCAGGTTGCAACGCAGCTTATTCGTAGCGTAACGCTTCGCGGATGCGCATCCGCGCGGCGCCCAGTGCGGGGCCGACACTGGCAATGGTGGTCAGGGCCAGGGTAAACAGTCCCGCATCCAGTATACTCTCCGTCGGGAAATGGAACGAGATCTCGAACAGCACGGCGCTGAGGGCGAAGACGAGCAGGCGCGCCAGCGGGATGCCGAGGGCGAGGCCGAGCAGGTAGCCCGCGCCGCCGAGGAACAGGGCCTCGGTCAGAAAGGCTTGCACCAGGTGGCTGTTGCCCGCGCCAATGGCCCGCATCACGCCGATTTCGCGGCGGCGTTCGAGCACGTTCAGCGTGAGCGTGTTGGCGATGCCGATGCCGCCGATGACGGCGACGATAATGACCATGGCATAGAGCAGCAGCGACAGGATGCGCGTCTGGTTGAGCGCGTCGGCGCGGTTCTGGTGCCAGGATTGCATACCCGGCTGCAAGCCGCGGAACTTGCGCTCGATGGCGGCCAGGGTCTTATCGACCCCGGCGGGCGTGCGGTCGGCCAGTTGGATGGCGAAGAAATCGGCATTGTTCTGGCGGTGCATCAGGCGGGCCGCCACGTCGAGCGGCACAAACACCTTGCCCACCGCCGTGGAGCCAAGGCTATTGATATTGTCGGTCACCGTGCCGATCACCTGGAGCGTGGCGCTTTCGCTGCCCACGTTGAGCGTGAACCGGTCGCCCAGGCGGTAGCCGCGCTTGTCGGCCAGCACCGCGCTGATCACGGCGACATCGGTATCGTTCGCGCCATACCAGCGCCCGCTGAGCAATTGGTAGCGGTACAGCGCCGTGTCTGCCGGGATGCCCCAGAGCACCGTGCGGGTATCCTCGATGGTCGCGCCGGTGTTGGCCCAGGCATCGACGCCAGTGACCTCGGGGATGCTTTGCAGGGTCTTGGCGAAGCCCTGGGCCACCGGCTGATCGAACCAGACAAAAGCGTCGATGTCATAGACATTGAACCAGTCGTTGATCGAGCGGTCCACCGAGGCGCTGGTGCCCTGGGCAGCGAGGAAAGCCGCGGTCGAGAAGGCGATCACCAGCAGGGTCACGGCGTTACGGCCTTTGCGGCGGGCCAGGTTGCGTAGCGCCATGGCCGGGACACGCGGCAGACCGCTCAGGCGCTGCACCAGCCGGTCCACGACCCCCTGCCCGTAAGTGGCGTTGATGCCGTAGGAGCCGAGCGCTGCGCGCACCGGGATGACAGTGCCGCGCCAGGCCGGGATAATCGCGGCCAGCACCGTGACGCCCAGGCCCACGGCGAGTCCGGCCAGCAGACCCAGCGGATCGGGCGCGAACCCGCTCAGGTCGAGGTTGAGCAGGGTGCCGAGATAACTGATTAGCGCATAGGCGCCGGCCACGCCGAGAACCAGCCCGACGGCGCTGCCAATCAGGCCGTAGAGCAGCCCCGCGGTCAGGTAGATACGCAGGATGCGCCCGCTCGTGGCGCCCACGGCTTTCATCGCCCCGATCTCGGCCATCTGCTCGCCGATGACCGCGGCCAGGGTGTTGGCGACCAGGAAGCCGCTGATCAGCAAGCCGACCAACGAGAAGATGCCCATTAGCAGGATGAGGGCGTCGAGCGCCTGCTTGCCGGGATAGTTGTTGGGGTCGCGCTGGCGGAAGCCGCCGTAATCCAGATTATGCCGCGCGTAGAGCCGCTCCAGGTCGGCGCGCGTGGTGTCGCGCAGCGCGAAATCCTTCAGCCGGATGATGATCTGGCTGTCGTCGGTGCCGCCGTACATGCGCCGCACATCGCCCGCGGGCGCATAGGCCACGGCGGTGCCGATGATGCTGGCCGCGGGGTAGG
>JAICKM010000269.1 GCA_025927935.1 Chloroflexia bacterium
ATGATGTCCGGGATGTCGTAGCGGAAGCGCCCGCCGCCGTTGTGCCGGTGATCCACGGCGAAGCGGCCGGTAATCGAAGTGATCGCCCCCAGGCTACCCTCGTCCAGCGCGCGCTTTAGGGTCACGATGGGCCGAATGTAGCGGTAGTTCTGCATGATCGCCATTTGGAGTCCGGCCTGCCGCACCAGCGTGTAGATGTCCAGGCACGACTCCCAGGTGTTGGCGATCGGCTTCTCGCTGAGCACCGGCAGCCCGCGGTCCGCCGCCAGCGCAACCACCTGCTTGTTATAGTTCGGCGGGATCGCCATGACGCAAAAATCCGCGTCGACCGCGGCCATGGCGTCGCGCACATCGGTGAACCGCTGCGCGGGCGCGAGGCCCAGGAGGTCGCCGGCCCGGTCCAGCACGGCGCGGTTCACGTCCACCAGGCCCACCACGCGCAAGCGGTCGTGGAACGCGGGCAGGAACTCGCGCACCCACACCCCGGCGAACCCGCCCGCGCCCACCATCAGGCACTTCTTTTCGGTCATACCCTTCCCTTCCCCGGCAAAGCCTAGCCCTTCACCAGATACGCCTTCATCCAGTACACGGCGTAAGGCCCCCACTGCGATAGGCAGAAGTAGATCGTCTGCCCGCCGTCCTCGACATACTTCGGATTCATGTACGGCCCATAGAGGCCCGGAAAGCCCGCCTGCGTCACCAAATCAATCGGTTCGCCCCATGGTCCCCACGGGTTGAGGCCCTCACGGATCACCACGTTGCCGCCGCCACGCAGGTAGGTCATCAGCCAGCGATTGAGATAGGTGTTCCAGACGACGGATAGTTCGCCCACCGTATCGTTCACCACCGGGGCGGCTTTCGCCATCTCCGGCGACCAGATCGGCGCGCCCGCGCCGTCGGTGCCGGCGAAATAGCGGTAGCTGCCCAGATGCTCGATCTCGGTCTCCGGCACCTTCATCACCTTGACGCCGCCGAAGCGCCCGGACGGGATGCACCAGAAGTAGATATCGACCGTGCCGTCGCTGTTCTTGATCTTGTAGGGGCTGACCTGGATAAAGTTGCTCGTGCCCGGCCATTGCAGGTCCGGCACGACCGTCCAGTGCTCGCCGCCGTCCGTCGATTTAGAGACTCCCGCGTAGTTGGCATCCCATTTGCCGGCATCGCCCCAGTGCTTGACCGACATGAAATAGAGATATATGGCCGGCCCCACGGCAACGCCGTGCGTGGGGATGCGGGTGATCTCCACGCCGTCCTGCCTGGCCGCCGGGATCAGCTCATTGGCGTGATTGGCGGAATCGGCAAGGAAGCGGTCGAAGGTGATGCCGTCGGACGGATCGCTATCACTGCTGACGGCCATCACGTTGGAGCGCCAGTCGTCGCCGCCACCACCCGACATGCCGGGCGGGCGGACCCCGAACGTGTCGCCGAAGACGAAGTAGGTCTTGTCGCCCAGGTTGAACATCGAGCCGAGGTCGGCCCCGGCGACGCCATAGCGGTCGGTCTTGTTGATCGAATCCGCGCCGATGAGCCGGGCGACCTGCTTGACGCCCTTGATACCCTGAAGCACAAACGGCGCGTTCTGCTGCACCGGATGCTCCACAGGGGTCAGCGCCGCGTCACCGGCACAACCGGCCAGCGCCAGGGCAATAAGCAGTAGAGGTACCAGGGCCTTATAACGCATCCAACGTCTCCGTTCAGCCGCCCGCCGTCTGCATATCGGCCAGCGCGTGCGCCGCCTCCAGCGTCGCCGGGTATAGTTCGCGGTAGATCGGGTAGAGCCGGTCGTAGACTTCCTGGGCCGCGGGGTCGGGCCGGACGATGGCGGCAGGCGCATTCCACTCGGCATCCGGGGCGGCCAGCCCGACAGCAATGGCGGCCAGCAAGGCGTCGCCGTAGCTCGCGCCGATGGTCTCGCTGGGGATCACCTGCTCTCGCCCGGTCACGCTGGACACAATCTGCGTCCACAGCCCGCCCTGCGTGCCGCCGCCCACGGCCACCAGCCGCTTGCCGCCACCCCCGGCGTCGCGCATCGCCTCGAAGATATGGCGCAGGCCGTAGCCGGTGGCTTCGAGCAAGGCCCGGTAGAGATGGCCGCGCCCGTGGCTCAGCGTGAGTCCGCAGATGACGCCGCGCGCCCGCGGGTCGAAGATCGGCGTGCGCTCCCCCGCAAAGTAGGGCAGCACCACCAGTCCATCGGAGCCAGGAGCGACCGCGGCGGCCTCACCGAGCAGGGTTTCATAGGGCAGATCCCCGGCGATGTCCTGTAGCCACGCGGTCAGCGCGCCGGAGGTCGCCATGCCCGCGGCCAGGCTGTAGGTGCCGGCAAAGATGCCCGCCGTGCTCCAAAGCGCGGGATGCGGTGTGGGCTGCGTGACCACCTCGACCAGGAACAGAGTCGTGCCGTACATCAGCATCAGGTCGCCGGGTTCGCGCACGCCCACGCTGGCCGCCTCGGCCCAGGCGTCGATGGTCCCGGCCACCACCGGCGTGCCGGCGGGGATGCCCGTGGCCTGAGCCGCCGCCGGGGTCACGGTCCCAGCGATCTCGGCGGGCCAGAGTAGCCGCGGCAGCGGCAACCCCGGCGCGATCTCCGCCGCCCAGTCCTCGATCCAGCTATTCGTCTTGATGTCGTAAAGCGGGTCACACTGGCTGGCCGAGTGATGATCCAACACGTACTCGCCGGTTAGCCGGTAGGTGATAAAGGAGTTCGCCATGAAGAAGTGCCGCGTGCGCGCCCAGACTTCCGGTTTGTTGCGGCGCAGCCAGGCCAGCTTCGGCCCGACCGCCTGGCTGGTAAGCAGGGAGCCGCAGCGCGCGAGGATGTTGCCGGCGCCGTATTGTGTGGTTAGCTCCTCGATCTCGCGGGTCGCTCGCGTATCGACGCCGTACAGGATGGCCGGGCGCAGTGGATGGCCCTCGGCGTCCGCCGGCAGCAGGCAGGGACCGATGCCGCTGCCGCAGACGGCGGCGATGCCGCCCTCGGCCTGCGGCAGCAGCGCCGCGCAGAGCGCCGTAAAGTCGGCCCACCAGACGCTTTCGGCGTCGTGTTCGGCCCAGCCGGGCCGCGGCAGCGACAGCTCGTGCGGGCGCGTCGCCCGCGCCACCACCTCGCCGTTTGGGCGGGCGAGGACCCCCTTGGAGCTTGAAGTGCCGATGTCAATCCCGAGCAGCAGATCGCCCATATGTGACCTCCATGCGGACCGCTAGATGACCTCCAATTGATCGGCGTGCGGCGCGGGCGGGCGCGGCGCGGACGTTTCTTGCTGGTACCAGAAGGCCGTCGAAGCGATGTCGTCTTGCAGCGGCAGGTAGCGCCCGCCGGTGCGCCAGCCCAGCGCCTGGATGGTGACGCGCAGGTTCTCCTGGAAGCGGATCGGGTCCATGATATGCCAGCGGTACATGCCGAAGCGCTGCTGGCTGCGATAGAGGCCGTCAGGGCGCAGCACCTGGCTCAAGCCCAGGAAGGGTGTCGTGAACGCGGTATAGCCCTGGCCGGGCACGTCAAAGTTCCACGCGCCGCCGAAATAGTCCTCGGTGCCGGTGCCGCAGATGGTGGGGTATTCCTCGTCGCCATCCAGATAGAACTTGATCTCGCCCTCGCCCCACCAGCCCGAATTGTTCACGCCCCAGGCCAGGTAGGTGCCCACATACTGGCCGCGCCCCGCGACGCCTTCAACCAGCGTGTGGACCTCGCCGTAGGGCAGCGTGTTGCTGCGCCGCCATTGCGCGTGGAAGTAGGCCGCGTCAGCGCCCACATCGGTCAGGGTGTAGTCCACCGAGTAGTAGACGACTACCTCTTCGGGCGCCAGGTTTTCGATGGTGAGCCGCGCGGCTTTGCGAAAGGGCATCGCCCAGTAGCTGTTGAAGCCGCCGTTCGGGTTGGCGGCCACCGGCAGCGAACTGACCTGGCTGAACTCGCCCCAGCCGTTGCAGAAGAAGTCGCCCACCGGCACCTCGACGGCGGGGGCAGAATCATCGTCCCAGTAGGCGCGCAGGATGAGGCGGCGCCAGTTGGTCTTGTGCGTGGTCAGCCAGATATGCTGGATGGCGCCCGCTCCCTGGATATCGGCCAACGTGCGCACCTCACCGGGCGCGATCTTGATGCTGGGCGAGATCTTCCAGCCGCGCCCGAGATCGCGCGCCGCCGCCGCCCCCGTGCCCTCGGTCGCCATGCCGCCCCGGCCCTTTTCCCCGGTGAAGTTCTCGGCGCTGATCGAGCGCGTCTGCGCCTTCGACAGGCGCGACAGGTTGCCCAGGCCCATCCCCAGGCCGCTGAATTCCGTCATACCGTGCTTCCTCACATTTCTGCGGTTTCGCTACTGTTGTATTACACCGGCCCGGTCGCGCGCGGGCGGCGGCAAAAACGCGGCTAACGCGGCATCGTCCCAGACCTGCGCCTCGATGTAGCGCTCCGGGCCGCTGTGCCCGTCGGCATTCCACTCCTGCGGCAGCCCGTAGCGCGCGATCAACTCCGGCAGATCGGCCAGGGTGTAGACCTGGCCGCGATAGGGCTTGCCGTCGGCGAAGCGCATGGCCGGAAACGAGTCGCCGTAGGTGAAACTGAGGCTGTCCGGCGGAAAGGCCGCCAGCGGAACCCGCAACTCGCACCCGTCCGGATACCACGACAGCACCCAGGCGCACGCGCCGAGAATCATGTAGTGCGGATGCGCGCGGCGGGGCCGCCCGCCGCGCGCCACGAACAGGTCGCGGATGCGCTGCTCCAGCCCGCGCCGCACGCTGAGATAATCCGGCGCCCGCCGGCCCGCGAAGCCGCGCCCCTCCCGCCGCAACTGCTCCTGAATCGCTTCCGCCTGCGCGGGCGGGAGATCGGACAGGTTGGTGAACGGCCCGCGGGCGGCGGAATAGTAATGGGTTAGAAAATCGGGCACCATGCCGCGCATCGCTCCACCTGGCGGGGACAGTAGCCCCGCCAGTAATCTTGATGGTCGCCAGGGCCGGTTTCAAACTGGCCCCTACAAGCTATAGCGGGCCAATACCGGTAGCCCCGCGGCTTACAGAGCCACAGTGCCGCAGAGATGCACGTTGACGCCCAGTTCGTGCAGCATCGCCGCTTTGGCCGCCAGGGCCTTATCGGCCTCCGCCGCGCTGGGGGCATAGACGACGTTGAGATGGTTGGCCTTGTGGCGAGCCATCATCTGGTCGCGCGTCACCCCGTGCAGCACGGCGTTCATCTGCGGCCACTGCGGGGTGCTCTCCTGCCAGCGGCGCTCCACTTCCTCCGGCGGCAGGGCCACGGCGCTGGCGCGGCCAATGTCGGCGTGCAGCGCCCCGTCCATGACATAGACGCGGCTCCAGACGATCTCGCCTGGCTTGCTGGCGCCCTTTAGCGTGCCGCCGCCCAACCGGAAGTACATCGGCGGCTGGCGCTCGCTCGTGGCGTCGGCGTAGCCGTGCGGCAGGTGCGACGCGGGGATCGCGCCGGAGATCAGGAATAGCCACACGAAATCGTCGATACCGTCGCCCGTGTAGTGCGCGCCCCAGCGCAAATCGTGCAGCGTGGTGGCGGGATCGAAGCCCATCGCCGTCCAGACGCGATTGGTGATCAGCGAGTCGAGGGCGGCGCCCTCGTCCACCTCGTTGAAGTGCGGCACAGGCTGGCCGGGGAACAACTCGGCGCCGGTCCCGGCGTCGTACACCGGTGGGCGCTCGACGTTGTTCAGCAGGCCCTCCACCAGATCGGAGGCGGGCACCATATCCTTCAGCCCCTGCTGGTACTGGATGCCGATGGCCGCGCAGCCAAATTGATGCGCCATGCGCACAGCAGCGATGTACATCTTAAGCTGCTCGTGGATCTGCGCGTCGGTCAGATCGGTGGCCTCGTTGGGGCCGGTGTGGAAGCGCAGGCCGCGCTCGTCCAGCCAGGCGCGGGCCTTACCGGCGTCCGCGTCGCTGACCTGGCGCATGGCGGCGACCAGCGCGGCCTGGCTGAGCCGCTCCTTGTACACGCCGGTGGGATTGAGCAGTTCGTCGTCAATGATGGCGTTGTACATGCCCATGCAGCCTTCGTCGAACACGCCGATGATGGCTTTCTCATGCTTGAGTTGTTTGCCCAGCGCCTCGCCCAGTTGCCGCTCCGCCGGGGGCAGCGCCTCGGCGTCGAGATCGCGCACATGGCTGGTGTCCTGCGTGACCGTGCCCTCGCGCAGCCACTGGCGCAGCCCGTGGCGGAAAAAATCGTCGGTAAAATCCTCGCTCCAGAGGGTCGAGTAGGACACGCCCATCTTGGTCAACGAAGCGTTCAGATTGAGCATACCGACCAGGCC
This sequence comes from Chloroflexia bacterium, assembly GCA_025927935.1. The sequence goes on from JAICKM010000269.1 coordinate 6,285, forward strand.
CGGCCACTGGGCGCTCCAGTTGGCGACGGTCAGGATGGGGCCGCGATGGCTACGCAGCCCGGCGAGCACATGGTGGCTGTACTGCCAGACGGCTTCAGCCACGATGAGCGGCGCGTCGGGGTGGATGTTCTGGAAGACATCCATGCCCATGCGCTGGTTCCAGATAAAGCCATGCTCCAATTCGGGATCGTAGGGGTGGCCGCGACGCACGGTCACGCCCTCGGCGGCCAGCGCGGCGGTCAGTTGCGCCTCCATCGCCGCCTGCGCGGGCCAGCACATCTTGTTGGCGGAATCGCGCAAGTCGCCGCTGGCGACCAGCACTACTTCGTTCGGCCCCACCGGCGCGGGCATCTCAACTGTCGGAAGCTTGTAGCTGTCCATCTTCATTGCTCCCTTTCTTCTGTGAATCTAAAGCTGTGTTAGCTGCACGCTCAACCTGTCACTCACGCCCAGCGTGATCGGTGTGTCGAAGATGAGTAGCGCCGCGCCGTCCTGTTGCACAAGGCGCGGCGCGAGAGCCGCGCCGTTCAGCGCGGCCCCGGCCGAAGCTGCCTGCATCGCGGGGTGCAAGCGCAACTGCTGTAGCTCCAGACGACCATGCTCAACCGTCAGATCAGCATGGACCGCGCCCGCGTCGCGATGCTGCGCGAAACGGCCCCAGGCCGTGCCCGCGCTGAAGAAGCAGCGGAAATCACCGGCAGCCACGGCGGGCGCAAAGGCCAGTGCCCCGGCGGCCACATCGCAGTGGAACCCGCTTAGCGCCAGCAGCAGCGCCCAACTGGACATGCTACGCACGTAGTGATGGCCGCACTCCACTTCGTCCCAGGGGTTGCGCCGGACCCCATCGTGCCGGTCACGCACGGCGCGCACGATCTCCAACCCGGCGTCCAGGCGGCCCTCGTAGATCAGTTGGGCCGCGACCTGGTACTCGATGCCAGGCCAGACCTCGTCGGAGTAGACGAAGGGGAAGCGCGGGCGTCCGCCTTGCGGCCATGTGCAGAGCAGCAGGCCCGCCTCGTCGTTCAGCACGTAGGTGCGCTGGCAGTTCACATGGTCGCGGAAATCGCGCTTGAAGTTGTGGGTGAACACCGCGCCGATGGCCGAACGCACATGCTCCGGCGGCAGCAGGTCGCCCAGGTCGAGCATCCGCGCATAGAGCTGGCCGAGCAACTGGTCGGAAAGGCAGCCTTCGCCGTGCTGGTACTTGTAGGCGTCCACGTCTGCGAGTCGCTGCACAAAATACTCGCCGTTCCAGAGCAACTCGTCGGCACGGCGGCTGCCCGCGGCGAAAGCCTCGCCCGCGCGCTGCGCCAGGTCCGGTTCGCCCATTACTCCGGCCAGCTTCTCGACGGCGCGCAGGGCGGCGAGATAGTAGATCTGGCAGAGCGGGTTAGGGCCGTAGAACTCGATATCGTAGGTGTTGTGCTGCCGCCCGTCGAGCACATGGTCGCGGTCGGTGTCCCAGTGGGTGGCCGCGAAGGCAATCGCCCGCTTGATGCCGGGCCAGATGCCCGCCAGCCAGGCGCGGTCGCCGCTCAGCAGCCACTCGCGGTAGGCGCGCAGGACAGATCCCATCTGGCCGTCGGCAGCGGCCTCCGGGTCCTGATCGCCCCAGCCCCACACGAAGCGTGTGCCGAAGGTCTTGTGCGTGCGGAACGACATGTAGCCGCTCGGCTCTGTCTCAACGGCGAACTCGATGCGGCGCATCTCGCGCTCCAGATTGGGGAACAGATAGGCGAGCGTTTGTGCGTAGCTCCAGACGTGGGTGCAACTGCCCTCGCAGCAGCCCGCCGTGTCGAAGCAGCCCTCGAAGCCGAAAAACCGCCCGTCCTCCAGCCAGAAGCAGGTCGGGCTGCGCAGCGGGACGATGTTGGCCGAAAGCGCATCCAGCACGTAGGCGGGCAGCGTGCTGTCGAACAAGGCAGCGTGGAAGCGGCGGGTTGCCGCCTCCAGGTCCGCCAGGTGATCGGCCAGGTGGCGGGCCACATCCCAGGAACTGCCGAACTGTCCGGCATAATGGTTGCGGACGAGCGGGGCATCGGGCTTGTTGTCCCAGCTATTGGTGCGGTTCGGGAAGTACCAGGCCAACAGGAAGCGATAGGCTTTCCGCTCGCCCGGCGCCAGGGTATCGACCAGGCCCAGCGTGCCGGTGTCGGTCTTGCCCATCGGCGAGGGATCGTCGTAGCCCAGATCGGTCAGCAGGCCGTCGGCGGCGAAATCGTCCCAGAACTCCTGCAAGAAGTCGTACCACGCCCCACGCAGCCAGGCCCGCTTGACGGTCACATGCGGATGCGTCGTCGCCAGGGTCATGTCGCCATAGGGCAGGCTGTCC
>JAICKM010001088.1 GCA_025927935.1 Chloroflexia bacterium
ACGGCGCGGATGCCCGCGCGCAAGTCGCGCAGCATATGGCGCGCGCCCTGCCCGGTCGGGCGCGGCGCCTGGGCCAGGCCGATCAGCGGGATGAGGCAGGCCGCCGAGAGGAAGAACGACAGGCTATCGATGGCAAATGCCGGCGCCGTGCCGCCCGCCGCCACGATCCCGGCGCCGATGGCCGGCCCGGCAATGTTGCTCAATTGCCCGCTGAGGCTCGTCAGCGAGTTGGCGCTGGGCAGCGGGGTGATCTCCGGCACCAGGGCCGTGTAGGCGGGCTGGAAGAACGCGTCCAGCAGCCCGAAGACCATGCTCGCCACGTAGAGGTGCCAGATCTGGAGCGTGTGGCTCGCCGCCAGCGCGGCGACAATCGCCACTACGCCGCCGCGCAACAGGTCCGACCCCAGCATCAGCCGCACGCGCGGCAAACGGTCGCCGGCCACCCCGCCGATCAGCAGAAACAGCAGCATCGGCGTGAAGGAGAAGATGAGCACTGTGCCCATCACCGCCGCCGACCCGGTTTGCTCCAGCACCCACCACGAGAGCGCGACCCGGTTGATGCTGTCGCCCAGGCGCGAAATCGCCTGGCCCGTCCAGAGCCAGGCGAAAGATCGATGGCGTAATGCCCCAACGAGGGTCATGCTTTGTCTACCGGCTCCAGTATCCCGGCGGCCGGCTCCGGCGTGGCGCCCCCGCCTCGCTGAGCCGCCAGGGAATCGAGCCAGTCCTTATCTTCCACCCGCCGCAGGTAGGGGTTGAACAACTGCGCGATGCAGAAGAGGACCAAAAATCCGCCCAGCGCGGCGATCACCACACCGGGATTAAATAGACCCCCGGCCAGCCCGGCCAGCGCCGTGCTCAGCGGCCAGGTGAACTGGGCGATTACCCGCCGCACCGAGAACACCCGCCCCTGCAACTCGCGCGGCGTCTATGTCTGCCAGATCGACTGCGAATGCGCGTTCAGGATAGGCAGCATCGCGGAGTCGATTGCGGCCATCGCTGCCGCGAGGAAGAGCAGGGCTGAGAAGCCGAAGAAGACCTGCGCCACGCCGCCGATAATCATCGGCACCAGTACGCCGTAAATGCGGCGCTTTTTCAGTCCGCCCCAGGCGCTGATGAACAGGCCACCCAACACTCCGCCAATACTGGCTGTCGAACCCATTAGCGCGAGCGCCGTCTCGAAGGTGAAGCCTCGCGCCGCCCAATCGCCCGCCAGGTTGAACTTCAGCAGCAGCGGCATGAACACTTCCAGGGGTGCACTCACGAAATTGGCGACCGTGAAAGTGCCCAGCAGCCAGAGCAACGGCTTGCGGTGCCAGATATAGAGCGCCCCTTCCCGCACATCGGCCCACAGGCTCTTGCGCGGTCCCGTGCCGTCCTTCTGCAAGTCCGTGCGGATCGGAGAGGGGATACGCAGAAACAATAACGTGGCGGCCCCCGCAAAGAAGGTGATCGCGTCCACGGTGATGGCGATCGGGGTGCCGTCCTTCAGTTCGGCCAGCGCCGCGCCGAGGCCGAAGGGCACCAACCCCTGGCGGGCCAGGGCCGGCAGCGAGATGATGCCCGCGGCAATGGCCGGGGAGAGGATCCCGGAGAGCGACCACATCGTCTGCATCATGCCGTTGGCGCG
>JAICKM010000435.1 GCA_025927935.1 Chloroflexia bacterium
ATCGCGCCCAGATAATACTCCTGGGCAATATCGGCGGCATCGGCGATCAGCACCTTCTGCACGGTGATGCCCTTGATATCCATGCCCAGGATCTGCTGGGCTTTCTCGCGGGCTTCTTCAGGCGTTTTCGCCAGCTTCACCCCGCCGGCCTTGCCGCGCCCGCCCACCAGCACCTGCGCCTTCACAACCACCATTTTCCCGATCTGGCGGGCAATAGCCTCGGCCTCATCGGGCGTGGTCGCCAGCTCACCGGAATTGACCGGGATGCCGTGCCGGGCCAGGATCTCCTTGGCCTGGTATTCGTGTATCTTCATGGAATCTCCTCATTGAGATAAAGTAAATAAAGTAAACCGTCTACCGTTCCCAAAAAGCCGAGCCGGCAACAACCGCCTCCAGCCGCGTGCGCTGCCCCTGCCGTAAGCAGAAAGAGCCGCCGGATTATAACATATTTCCCCCGCTCCTGAACACCGCGCACCCGGCGCCCCGGTGGGCCAGACCAGCGGAGCCAGGCGGCAGATCACGGTTTCTGCGCGTCGAGCCATTCCCGCCCCACGAGGCCGAGTTGGACCTGGTTCGGCGTCCCGGCGAACTCCTGGTGCCACTCGAAGCGGGCACGCTCGAAGTATTGCACGATATGGACTTTGCCATCCGCCGGGCTGATCTCGCGCATTTCCTCGCTGATCGGGTAGCCGTACACCCGCACGCCACCCGCCTGCCAGGTCTTCAAGAACTCGCCCTTGACGCTGTGGCCGGTCTCCTTGAAGAACCGGTACGTGGGCGTGTTGGGTGCTTCGGGCACCGGGTCGATGCCGACCACATGGGTGCCTAGCGCGTCGGCGCGTTTGGCTTGCGCTTGCAGCAACCAGCGGCCCAGGGGCGCTAACTGCACGTCGTAGGGCGTCCCGGCCTGGTCGGGGTGCAATTCGAGCAGCGCCCGCTCGAAATACTGCACCGTGCGCCTCTGGCCGTCGTCCGGGTTGACCTCTTGCAGCTCCTCGGTCAGCGGGTAGCCGAAGCGGGCCACGCCGCCGTTCTGTTCCCAGAAGGCGCGGAAGGAGCCGCGCAGCGTATGGCCCGATTGCAGGAAGTAGAGGCTGTCGCGGGTCGGCGGCGGGTTGTGCAGATCGAAGATGATGTACTCCGGCGCCAGCAGCGCCACCTGGAACGAGGCCACGAGGCCGGGATAATCGGTGTGGTGCCCCAGCCAGTTCTGGTCCGCGCTGATCAGCAACACCGCGCCGGCCGCCTTCATCTGGTCCAGCCCGGCCCGGCTGAAGCGGTCCTGCGGCACGGCCCACCCGGTCAGGCCCGCGGTGTAAAACATCTCCGGGGCGCCCGGCCCGGCCACGACCATGCGCCCGCCGGTTTGGCCCGGTCCGGTAGCGGCGGCGCGATTGCCCACTACTTCATAGAGCGGGGCGGCGGCGCTCCCCGCGTAGCGCGCGGTGAGCGCGCCAAAGCCTCCAGCGAAGACGGCCAGCAGCAGGACAACGGCCACGGCGTTGCCCAGGCGCAGCAACGCCGTCCGGGTGCGCGCCCAGGTCTGCTCCGGGCGCGCGGCGGCGCCTTGCTGCCAGCCGCCCCGCCGCACCGCGCCGCGCGCCGGGCGCCGGGCGCCCATCCACTCACCGGGCGCCGGCTCGTCGGTGGGCGCTCCGTCGTCCAGGTCGGCCTCCAGGATCTCCGCTTCCTCTTCATGCCCGCGCAGCGCGGCCACGATGGCCGCGGGCAGCGCCGCCACCCAGTTCGCTCCCAGCCCGGCCACGGCGGCCAGCGCGGGCAGCCAGGGCACAAGCGTCGAGTCGTCGGCGGCCAGGCGCGACGCGCTGCCCAACACGACCACCAGCCCGGCCCCCGCCCACAGGTGCAACACCCACGGCCACGGCGCCCGTGCGGGGCGGCCCAGCCCGGCCAGCAGCAACAGGAACCCGGCTACCGTCAGCGTGCCGTTGACCAGGCGCCCGGCCAGCAGGCTGTAGAACTCGCCCCGCCGCAACTCGGCCAGCGCCGCGCCGATCCCCCCGCCACCAAACGCCGGGTCGACTTCGCTCGCCGCCCCGGCGATGCGCATGAGCACCCACCAGAGCAGCAGCGGCCCTACCACTAGCGCCGCATACAGGTAGACTTCATTGCCGGCGCGGCGGCGGCGCGCCATATCCAGCGCGAGCGAGGCCGTGGCGGGCGAGTGCGGCAGCGGGCGGGCCAGGTAGAGGAGCGGCGGCAGCAGGGCCAGATTCGCCGGACTCAGCAGCAGCGCCAGACCGCCGGCCGCAGCCGCGATGCGAAACCAGCGCCGCTCGTCCGAGCGCCCGGCCAGCCCGCTGTCGCGCCAGCGCAAAGCCGCCGCTAGCGCGCCGCACGCCGCGGCCCAGCCCAGCGTATCCGGCAGGTAGGCCCGGCCATAGTAGAGGCCGGGCGGCGTTATGGTCAGGAACAGCGCCGCGTAGAGCGCGGCCCGCCCGCCCGCCAGCCGGCGCACCACCACGAACAGCAGCGCCGTCGCCAGGAGCGCCCCGACGAGGGCCAGCACGCGCCCGATCCAGGCTTGCGGCCCCAGAAAGCCGCTGAGCAGCGCGGCGACCCAGGCGTACAGCGGCAACCCGCCGATCAGGTCGATGGGCAGCGGGCCGATCCAGGGCAGCGCGGCCTTGAGATCGCCGCCCGTGGTCGCGAGCCGGCGCACGAAGTCCGCCATCGTCGCTTGCGGCGCGCTGGGCGTATCCAAGGGTGCCGCCCAGAGCAGGGGCAGGCGCACCAGCACACCGAGGATCAGCAGCCCGGCCAGACCGAGGGTATAGCGGGTCCAGGTTGCCGGGTTGGGCAGCCGGATGCGCGGCGCGCCGGGCAGGCGGGGTAGCCGGGGCAGGCCCGGCAGCCGGGGGCGCCCGATGCGACGGCGGGTCTTGGACGGCGCCACGGGCTTCGCGATGGGCGGTGGGGCCGGGTCGCGGGAATCGGTGGCGCTACGGGGCGGCAGCAGCTTCAAGCCGGACAGCCCGGCGCTCATCGACCGAACTCCCACGCTGCATGGTCGGGGCCGGGTCCCAGGGGTGTATGCGGTTTCATGGCGGACTCCGGCGGGGCCGTCACTACCCCGGCTGGCGGAAATCTGTATGCGATATGTGTATCATACCAGAGCCGCCCGTTGTTGGCAAGGCCGTTACCAGCCCACAACACGACCAGTAGGTAGGCACATTTCACTTGTCACTCTGAGCGCAGCGAAGAGTCTCGCCTCGACTGGGACCAGACGAGATGCTTCACTGCGTTCAGCATGACAAGGGTTGGGGGTAAGACTATGAAGCCGCCCGGTCGCCCGCCGCGAGTAATTGCGCCGCCAGATCGAGCGCGTCCACCGGCCAATATATCGCGGGCCGCGGACGATGGACCCCTGACGCGCCCTGCTCAGGCCGGCAAGCCAGCAGCGCCGCGCGCCACTGAGCGGGCACCACGGCGGCGCCATGAATCGCGCCGAGCAATGCCCCGGCGATGGCCGCATTCGTGTCGGTGTCCCCGCCGTGCATCACCGTGTCCACCACGCCTTCTTTTAAACTGGGCGCGTGCAGTGCCTGGTAGAAGGCGTTTTGCAGCGCGATGGGCACATGGCCGATGTTCTGCTCATAGTCTGGGCGTTCCGCCTGCGCGGCGGTCAGCGCTGCGGTCACTTTCCGGCTATGGCCGTGCTGCCGGTCCCACGCGCAGGCCCGTGCATAGGCCGCCGCGCCGTCCAGGCCCTCGCGGATGACCGCCGCCAGGGCCACGATGAACGCCGCCGATGCGTCTTGGCAGACCTCGTTTGGGTGTGTGAGCCGGGTGTCGGCGCGCAGGTAACCGTCGAGCACGGTCGGGTCTAGCGCATAGCCCCAGATGCCCAGCGGGCTTTGCCGCATCAGCGCGCCATTGGCCTGCGACTCCTGGGAGGCGCTCTGCTGCGCCGTGTCCGCCGCGCCGGCACCGCGCCGCCGGGCCGCTGCGATCCCGCTCAACGCCTGCCGCGTCGTGTTGCCTTCGTCAAACGGGTGGCTCTCGTGCCAATCGCCATACGCGGCGGCGATCTGCTCCAGGTCAAAGCCGTGCGCCATCAGAGTGCGCGCCAACGCCAGCGCCATCTCCGAGTCGTCGGTCGGCTGCCCAGCCAGCGTGCCGAACACCGGACTCGGCCCGATCTCGCGCAACCCGCCCGGATACATACTGCGGATCGTCGCCGCCGGCTTAAACTCCACCATGCTGCCCAGCGCATCCCCGGCCAACTGGCCGAGCAGGCAACCCCGCGCCCGCGCCAACAGCCCCGCGTCTCTACCCGTTTCCGTCTCCTGCGTCATCCCTGTCTCCTTCCCTGCGTTGAGGTTCGGTGTACTGCAACAATGGTGTATACCATACACTATCTTCGTGCATCTGTCAATAGCGGATTCCCCGATATCGGCCCCTATGTTGGGCACCGCGAAGGCGCGAAGCACGCGACGAGCAAAACTGATATAAATCGTCTTCGCGGTGAATTTACGAGCCGGTTGCCGCGCCCCTGCCCCTGGGGTATAATCCGCTGGGAATCACCTGAGCAACGATAGGCGGCGCAGCAGCCGGGAAGAGGAACAGGGCAGCCGATGAAGATCATACTGGATGCGATGGGCGGCGACAATGCGCCGCTGGAGACCGTGGCCGGGGCCGTGCTGGCGGCCCGCGAGTTCGGCGTCGAGGTGGTGCTGGTGGGCCGCGAGGCGGCGATCAAGGCCGAACTCGCCAAGCACGACACCGCCGGGCTGCGCCTGCCTATCGTGGACGCGCCCGACGTGATCCCCATGGACGAGCACCAGCCGTCCACCGTCTGGAAGCGCATGAAGAACGCGTCGCTGGTCGTGGCTCTCAACCTGCTGCGCGACGGCGGCGGCGACGCGCTGGTCTCGGCAGGCAACACCGGCGCAGTGGTGGCCTCCGCGCTTTTCATCCTCAAGCGCGTGCCGGGCATCGAGCGGCCCTGCCTGGCGACCATCTTCCCCACCCGCAACGCCAAACGCCCGATGCTCATCGCCGACGCGGGCGCGACGCCCGACGCCAAGCCGCATTACCTGTTGCAGTGGGCACGCATGGGGTCGGTCTATATGCAAAACGTGTTCGGACTGCAACAACCGCGCGTCGGCCTGCTGAGCAACGGCGAGGAAGAGGTCAAGGGCAACGCGCTGGTGCAGGAGTCCTTCCCGCTGCTGCAAGGCGCGGGGCTGAATTTCATCGGCAACGTCGAAGGCAAAGACATCCCGACCGGCGCCGTGGACGTGGTCGTCACCGACGGATTTACGGGTAACGTCGTGATCAAGCTGGCCGAGGGCCTGGGCAGCATGATCCTCGGCCTCTTGCGCGAGGAACTGACCGCCAACCTGTTCAGCAAACTGCTGGCCGCGGGCCTGCAACCGGCCTTCAAGCGCGTCCGCAGCCGTATGGACTACGCCGAATACGGCGGGGCGCCGCTCTTCGGCGTGCAGGGCCTGGTCATCAAGGCCCACGGCCGCTCCAACGCTCGCGCCATCCGCAGCGCCATCCGCGTCGCCAACCAGGCCGCCGAGCGCGGCACGCTGGCAGCCTTCCAGCAAATCGGCGCCGCCCCCGCGCCCCCCACTGTCACCAGCGAGGTTGCCAGTTAGGCATATTTGAGTGGCGGCAACCAGAGGCCCAGGTGAAATGCTTGACGCGCCGGATTGAGAAATTGGGCCACACCGTGACCGTGCTCCCGCCCGCCGCGGCAGCTTGAACCGAGATTTTCAGAGCAGTCGAGATCAGAAAGAAGCAAGGAATACCTGGCATGACAGAACATCAGCTCTCCCTCCTCCCCTGCTACGCAGGTTGGGGGATCTACCAGCAGCGGCTTGTCGCGGCCATCGCGCCCCTTACAGCACAGCAGCTTGCCTTGCGCCTCACGCCGCAAAACTGGTCAATTGGCATGTACGCGACGCATATTGTCGCCGATCGCGCCTGGTGGTTCCACGCCCGGATGGGCGAGGGGAGCGCCGATCTTACTGCCCTCGAATTATGGGCGCTGGGCGTCTGTGAGGCGGACGTGGATCCCTTACACTCGGCGGCAGAACTGGTTGCCGGACTGGAGA
>JAICKM010000538.1 GCA_025927935.1 Chloroflexia bacterium
ACCAAGGCCATTGGCCGCGCGCTGGCCGGCCTCGGTTTCGGCACCCAGTTCTGCCGCGACTTCGACTTCGCCCAGGAGGCCCGCGCCGACGTGCCCCGCGCCCAGGTGGTGGACGCGCCTATCGGCTACCCGGCTGCCGTGGCTCATGCCGAAACCGCGCCCGCCGGGCGCACGCTGGTAGCGGTCGCCTCCAACGGCGGCAACCGCGCGCAGGCCGAGGGGGTGCGCCCCACCGGCACCGTGACCGACAAGCAGTTGAAGGCGATTTATGCGATTGCCCGCGCCGCCCGGCACCTGTCGGAGCCGGAAGTCGATAATCGCTGCCGCGAACTCTACAATTGCAAGCCCGAGGAGCTGTCCAAGGTCGAAGCCTCGCAGTTCATCGACGTCTTGAAGGGTGAGCAGGCCGCCTGAACGCTGCCTGCCTGGTGGTCGCCGGGCGCCCCGGCCAGGGCGTCCGGCACGGGGGAAGGGAGCAGTCCGATGCACGCTTATGATGAGCTGTACACCACGCGCCAGGCGGCGGCGTTCCTGGGCGTGAGCGAACTGGCGATCCGCACGGCGGTCAAGGAAGGGAAGCTGCGCGCCTGGCGCCTCCCCAGCCGCCGCGATGTGCTGATCCGCAAGCGCGACCTGCTGCCTTTCACTGACCCCGACCACGAACTCGACGCCCCGCGCCAGCTAGCCCTCTTCGACGAGCGCACCCGGCAGCAAGGCGTCGCGTAACCGCCCACCGGGACCTCAACCACATAGCGCACTACGGAACGGGTTCCCCGCGGAACCCGTTCTCTTTTTTGCCGGCGCCGCCATGCTATAATGACGCGGAGCCGCGCATGGTAAACACCGGCCCAGTACCGGTAGCGGCCGGTTTCAAATCGGCCCGTGTGTAGCACCCGCCCTGCGGTGGACAATTAGGAGTTGTAACAAATCAATGACAGACGAACAAAAGAGGGACGTAGCGCAACCTCCGGCCCAGGAAACCGAAGAGATCCATATCGACGAACCGACGCCCGTGCTGGTGGAGACGGCCACCGGGTTCGACCTGCCCGACGCCCCGCACGAAGTTCCCGTCGGCCAGGAGCCGCTGGCTCCGACCGAGCTGATCCGCCTGCCCGCGCGCCATAACCCGCGCCTGCAACGCCTGTTGCAGAAGGTCAACGCCGACGAAGACCTCCACGCCATCTGGCGCTGCCAGAACGTGACCGCCGTGGACCGCCTCGGTATGAGCGACCACGGCCCCGTGCATATGCACATCGTCGCCAACAGCGCCCTGCGCCTGCTGCGCCTGCTGCTGGCCCGCGACCTGGTGCCCAGCATCGTCAAGGACCATGGTCTGGAGGTGGCCGATGCCGAGATCGTGGTGGTGCTGGCTGCGCTGCTCCACGACAGCGGGATGTCGATCCACCGCGCTAACCATGAAGAGATGAGCCTGTTCGTGGCCCTGCCCAAGCTGCAAGAGTTGCTGGCCGATCTCTACCCGCCCGCCATGCGCCGCGTGGTTATCTCGGAGGTCTTGCACGCCATCATCACCCATCGCAGCGACGGCCGCCCGCTGACGCTGGAAGCCGGCGTGGTGCGTCTGGCCGACGCGCTCGACATGGCGCAGGGCCGGGCGCGCGTGCCCTTCGAGGCCGGGCAGGTCAACATCCACTCCGTCTCCGCCGCCGCCATCGACAGCGTGCAGATCGGCCCCGGCGAAACCAAGCCCATCCGCGTGGTCATCCGCATGAACAACTCCGCAGGCATTTTCCAACTGGACGACCTGCTCAAAGACAAACTGCGCGGCTCCGGCCTGGAACCCTACGTCGAGGTCGCCGCCGAAATCGAAGGCACCCAGGAGAAGCGCCTGGTCCAGGCTTTCCACATCTAGGATCGCCCGGCGGCCTGCTTTCTACCCGACACGCGTCGCCAGGATGACCGCCGCGGACGGTGTGACCCGGATCTCGGTGGCGGCCAGGCGCGACTCGTTGAGCCACCAGGCGCGGACCGGGTCCGCCCGGCCCAGCCACTCCGGCGGCCACTGGTCCTCCGGCGTCAGGTCATCGAGCACCACCAGGCCGCCCGGCGCCAGCGCTGCCACGACCGACTCCGGCGTCTCGACCTTGGCCGCCCGCGCATCGGCGAACAGCAGCGCGAACGGCCCATGTGGCAGAATCGTCTGCCAGTTGCCGGTCAGTACCTGCACGCCGGGCACGGCGCGCAGCAGGCACCGCGCCAGGGCCGCCCGCCGCGCATCGATCTCCACCGTCCACAACTCCACGCCGGGCGCGAGGGCGCCAGCCATCCAGGCCGTGCCCACCCCGCATCCGGTGCCGATCTCCCCGATGCGCCCACGCGTGCATGCGCCCGCCAGGACGCGCAGCAGCCGCCCCACCTCCGGCGTGCAGGAGGACACAAATCCCAGTTCCGCCGCCAGTGCCGTCGCCTGCCGTACCAGTGCCGGGATCGCGCTGGTAGCTTGATAGGTAGTCATCGCGGCGCCTCTGCTAAGCTTTCGGAGGGGCGCCGAGCCGGTCGTTGTACTTCTTGAGCACGTCGTCCAGCGCCTCGCGCAACACACTGGCCTCGTTGCGCTTGAGCATGGTCGCCAGTTGCGCCAGGCGCTCCAACTGCGTGGCCGTGTAGTGGCTCGTCTTCGTCACCATGCGGCTGTCGGCCAGCGGCAGCGAGACTTTATTGCGCCCGGTGGCCTTGGCAACGTACAACGCCTGGTCGGCCTCGCGGATCAGTTCGACCTCCCCCTGGCCGTTGGCCGGGTAGGCGGCCAACCCCATCGTGCAGGTCAGGCGGATGTCCGGCCATTGCGGGAAGGAGAGCGCCGCGACGCATCGCCGCAACTCCTCCAGCAGCGTAAAGGCATCGTCCAGCCGCGTATCGGGCAGGGCGGCGGCAAACTCATCCCCCCCGTAGCGCGCGATCACCGCCGAGTCGGGCAGAACCGCCTCCAGCGTCCGCGCTACGCCCGCCAGCACCTCATCCCCCGCCTCATGCCCATGCGCCGTGTTCAACTGGAGAAAATAATCCAGGTCAAAGAGCATCACGCTCAGCGGATCGCCGGTGCGTCTGGCTTCCGGGATCAGCGTCTCGCGCAGCACATGACGGAAGTAGGCCCCGGTCAGCAGGCCGGTTAGCGCGTCCTTGGTCGGCAACTCAAACGTAGTCGGGTGATTCACAACACTTCCTCCTGTTCTATGGTTCTGCATATATGTATGTCCAATAACATACATATGTATGTTAGCATAAGATAGAACTGGTGTCAATAGCGCTGAGCGCTTTCCGGGCGCGGATTTTCCAGGTTGTGTTTTCCATGTCATGGGTAAATGGGTAAATTTCGCTCCATACCGTGAGCTTCATCGCCAGAGAGACACCAGGTCACGCGGTATGGCACGGCGCAGCCCGCCCGATCCCGTGCGGACCGCGCGGGGTACTGGGGCGGTTAGTGTTCGGGTGCGGATGCCAGGAGGGCTTCGGCCAGGACAAGGTCTTCCGGGGTGGTGATCTTGAGGTTGGATGGGGCGCCTTCGTAGACGTAGACGGGGTGGCCGAGGGCTTCCAGCAGGGCGGCATCGTCGGTCACGCTCAGGTGCTGGGCACGGGCGGCTTGATAGGCAGCGGCCAGCAAGGCGTAGCGGAATACCTGCGGCGTTTGCGCTTGCTGGAGCGTGGCGCGGTCCGGCGTGGCGGTGATGCGCCCCCCGGCATCGACCACCTTCACCGTATCGCGCACCGGGATGGCGGCGATGGCGGCGCCGTGGGCGCGGGCGGCGGCGATGCCGCGCTCGATCAGCGCGCGCCCGGCCAGCGGGCGCGCGCCGTCATGCACCAGCACCAGGTCGAGCGTCGCCCCGGCAGCCGTGGCCGCCTGCTCTAGCGCGGCCAGGCCGTGGTCTGCCGAGTCCTGGCGGCGCGCCCCGCCGGGCACCACGGCGACCACCATGCCCCAGCCCACCCGCTGCCCCAGGCGTTGCACCTGCTCCAGCGTGGCCGGGTTGGCGACGACCACAATCGCATCGATCTCCGGTGTTGCCTCAAAGCCGGCTACGCTGCGGGCCAGGACCGGCTGCCCGCCCAGCAGCGCGAACTGCTTGTCGATGCCGCCCATGCGGCTGCTGCCGCCCGCGGCCACGACGATGGCCCCGCACCAGCGCGGTCCGCTCACGCCGACTCCCGCTGGTGTTCCTTCACGGTGGCGAAAATCATGCGCCCGGCCACCGTCTGCAGCACGCGCGTGACCATCACATCCACATCGCCACGGTCCACATAGCGGCGCCCATTCTCGACCACGATCATGGTGCCGTCGTCCAGGTAGGCCACGCCCTGGTTGAGTTCCTTGCCCTCCTGGATCACGCGCACGCGCATCTCCTCGCCGGGCAACACGGCGGGCTTCACCGAGTTGGCAAGCTCGTTGATGTTCAGCACGCGCACGCCCTGTAGCTCGGCGACGCGGTTCATGTTGTAGTCGTTGGTCACGACCGGGTAGTGATACGTCCGCCCGATCTTGATCAGCTTGCCATCCACATCGTTCACGTCGGTCGCGTCGATCTCGGAGATCTGGATGGGGATGACGGAGTCCTTTTGCAGCCGCTTGAGCATCTCCAGCCCGCGCCGCCCGCGGTTGCGCTTCAGCGTGTCGGGCGAGTCGGCGATGCGCTGGAGTTCGTTGAGCACAAAGCGCGGGATGAGCAGCACGCCGTCGAGGAAGCCGGTCTGGCTGATGTCGGCGATGCGCCCGTCGATGATCGCGCTGGTGTCGATCAGGATGTACTTCTCGGCGGCGGGTTCCTTTTCCGCCTCCACGGCGGGCGGGTGGGCCAGGTGCGCCGGGTTCATCCCGCCGAGGATGTCGAGGAATTCAGCCCGCCGCATCACCATGAGATAGATGCCGAGATAGCCGAAGACGATGGCCGCCGCCGAGGGCAGCAGGTGTCCCAGTTCGTTTGGCAACCGGCTGAGCGGGATGGAAAGCAGCGCGGCCACGACCAGGCCCAGGATCAGGCCGATGGCCGCGGCCAGGATGTCGCC
>JAICKM010000796.1 GCA_025927935.1 Chloroflexia bacterium
CGCCTGCTCGCCCGCCGCCGGGCAGCACCTGGCCGAGATGGCGCGCGGCCGGCACACCATCCTGCTGCCGGAGTGGCTGGCGGCGCTGGCTGCTGTCCAGCGCCGGGTGCTCGACGAGCACCTGGTGACGTTGCTCAACCTGGCCCATACGCGGGCGGCGCTCCAACCGCTCGTGCGCCCGGTCGTGGGCAATCGCGGGCGCTGGCTCGCCGCGCAGAATCCCTCGTGGGGCTACCTGCGCGCCCTCGACGAGGGCGATATCTGGGAAACCGGCGACCGGGCGGCGCGGGTGGCCCTGCTCGAACGGGTGCGCCGTAGCGATCCGGCGCGCGGGCGCGCGATGGTGGTCGCCGTCTGGGGCCAGGAGGGCGCCGCCGACCGGGCTGCTTTCGTGCGGGCGCTGGCGACGGGCTTGAGCGCCGCCGATGAGCCGTTCCTGGCGGCGGCGCTGGACGACCGGGGCAAAGAGGTCCGCCGCCACGCCGCCGACCTGCTGGCCCGGCTGCCCGGATCGGCCCTCAGCGCCCGCATGCTGGAGCGCCTGCGTCCCTTGCTGATCTGGACTCCCGCTCAGCGCGCCCGCCTGTTGCCGCCCACGGTGGCCCGCCCAGCGCGCATCGACGTGATTCTGCCGGAGTCATGCGATGCAGCCATGGTCCGCGACGGCGTCGAGCCGAAGGCCCACCCTGCTGTCGGCGAGAAAGCGGGCTGGCTGCTGCAAATGCTCAGCGTGGTCGCGCCGGCCACCTGGCCGGCGCTGTGGGGCGCCGCGCCGGCGGATCTCGTCCGCGCGGCGGGCGCGAGCGAGTGGCAGCAGGTGTTGTTGCAGGGCTGGGCCGCCGCCGCCGTGCGCCACGGCGATCCCATGTGGGCCGAGGCGCTGCTAGGCGCGCTGTCGGCTTTGCGCACCGACGACACGCTGAACCATCTCATCGCGCTGCTGCCGGTGGCGCGCTGGGAGGCCCTGGTGCTGGATAGCCTGCGCGCCAACGCGGGGCCGCTACGCATGAACCACCCGGCGGGAGTGCTGCTGCAAGCCCGCCCGGCGCTATGGAGTGCTGCGTTGAGCCGCGCCGTGCTCGACCGCCTCTTGCCGGCCATCGGCGCCGGGAAGTTGCCGCCGCACTGGGATGTGCGGCAACTGTTGCAGCAGGCGGCTTGCTCGCTCGCGCCCGCGGTCTTGCCGGAGGCCCTGCGGCGCTGGCCGGTCGCGCCCGACTCCGGCTCGCCCTGGATAGCCGCCGGGGACGAATTTCTCGGCCTGGTCGAATTCCGCGATACCATGCTCAAGGAGATCACACGATGACCATTGTCCTGCGCGAACACGCCGAACAGCAGTATGCCGAAGAATTGGGAGAACTGGCCCGCGCCGACACCCGCACCCGGCCGCCGAACTGGAACCTGTCGCCCTGGGCCGTGACGACGTATCTGCTGGGCGGCAAGCTCGACAGCGGCTTCGTCATCTCCCCGAAGTACATCGGCAGCCGCCGGGTGATCGAGATCGCCGTTGCCACGCTGACCACCGACCGGGCGCTGCTGTTGCTGGGTGTGCCGGGCACAGCCAAGACCTGGGTGGCCGAGCACCTGTCGGCGGCCATCGCCGGAGACTCGACGTTGCTGGTGCAGGGCACGGCGGGCACCAGCGAGGAGTCGATCCGCTACGGCTGGAACTACGCCCGCCTGCTGGCCGAGGGACCGTCGCTCGCCGCGCTGGTGCCCAGCCCCTTGATGCGCGCTATGCAGGACGGCAAGATCGCCCGCGTCGAGGAGTTGACGCGCATCCCCGCCGATGTGCAGGACTCGCTGATCACCATCCTGTCGGAAAAGACGCTGCCCATCCCCGAATTGGGCGAAGAGGTGCAGGCGGTCAAGGGCTTCAACGTGATCGCCACGGCCAACAACCGCGACCGGGGCGTGAACGAACTGTCCAGCGCGTTAAAGCGGCGCTTCAACACAGTCATCCTGCCGGTGCCCGCCACCGCGGACGAAGAGGTGGAGATCGTCGAGCGGCGGGTCGCCAGCCTGGGCCGCGCGCTGGAACTGCCCGCCGAGAAGCCCGCGCTGGAGGAGATCCGCCGCATCGTCACCATCTTCCGCGAACTGCGCGAAGGCGTCACCGCCGACGGCAAGACCAAGCTGAAGTCGCCCAGCGGGACGCTGAGCACGGCGGAGGCCATCTCGGTGGTGAGCCAGGGCCTGGCGCTGGCCGGGCACTTCGGCGACGGACGCCTGCGCGCCGGGGATGTGGCGGGGGGCCTCGTCGGCGCCGTGGTCAAGGACCCCGTGCAGGATCGCGTGGTCTGGCTGGAGTACCTGGAAACCGTCGTCAAGGAGCGCGGCGGCTGGAAAGACCTGTATCGCGCCTGCCGGGAGGTCAGCGAATGAGCGAGCACGCGGAAACGCCGGTGGACGCCGATCTGCGGGATCTACGGCGTTGGGACACGCTCGCCCCGGAACGGCGGGAAGCCGTGGTGCGGGCCGTGGCGGCGCGGTTGCCGGAGTCCTTCCGGTTTGCCGGTATGGCAACTCATACCCTGGGCGACCAGACTCATACCCTCGCCTTCTTCGACCAGGAGGGCGCCCAGTTCGCGCTCATTCCCGGTGACGAGGTGACGCTGGGCTATGATCCGGCGACCTTTGTGCCGACGTCCGGCCAGGTTGCGGCGATGGATGAGATGCGCGCGTACTTTGCCGGCGATGAAGAAGATACAGCCATGTTGGATTTAGCCACCTACCTGGCCCGGTTGGCGAGTGCGGGATACGAAGATCGCTTCCTCACGCCTATCCGCCGCGCGACAATCGCGCCCTTCCTGCTGGAGACTCAGACCACGGAGGTCGGGGTGTTTCCCGTGCCGGCGGAGGAATATCTGACGGTGGCGCAGATTGCCTCGTTCCGGCGACAGCCGGGCTTGCAGGCCGAGATGGGAGTGTCCGGCCAAGCGATGCGGGTGCGATCAAGCGGCGACGGAGCCGTCCGCGTTTTCGTCAACCGCCACCTGAGCCACGCGGAGGTCACAGCGGAACTGGCGCGCAACGGCTTCCGGCTGCCGTCGTCCGACGAGTGGGAGTACGCCTGCAGCGCGGGCGCCTGCACCCTGTTCCGCTGGGCCGACGATTGCCCCCTGCGCCGCCTGCCGGTCCTGGACTATGAGGACGAGCCGGA
>JAICKM010000362.1 GCA_025927935.1 Chloroflexia bacterium
CCCTTTTTCAGCGTGGGGTTGTGTGGCTTCGCCTCGCTGGTCTTGTGCATCGGCATCCTCTACTTCTTGAACGCAATTCGCCTCGCCTTGCTCGATCTCGCCTCCGCGCCCGTGACGCGGGAAGGGCGCATCGTGCAACGCCTGGGCGGGCGGGGCCGGGGCGGGGCCTTCTGGATTATCGTCGGTCCCCCGCGCACCGACGAGACCGCCACCGCGGCAGCGCCGGCTGCCGGATCGGCCTTTGCGCCGCCCGCCGGCAGCCCCGGTGAGTCGGGGGCGGCGCCCTCCGCCACGTGGGATCGCGGCTTTGTCAGCTCCGGCGGCGGCTCCTTTGGCGCGCAACTCCAGGGCGCCCCGGTTAGCGTCGCGCCGGCCACCGCCGCGCCGGAATTGCGCATGCCGGAGCCGCGCCGCAAACTCGCGCCCGGTGAAGTCAACCTGCGCGTGGACAAGCATATTTTCGAGGCCCTCGTCACCGGGGACCGTGTCCAGGTCGTATACTCCCCGCATTTGCAGCATGTTTACTATGTACGCAAGCGCGACCCCGGTGGAGCGCTGGTGCTGCGCAACCTGAGCCTCCTGTAGGGGAGTAATGCCCCGCGCCGGGTGGCGGGAGCACTGAGCGGCGATTGTTTCTGTATGGATAAGCTCTATTCAACCGACTATTTTCGGCGCCGCCGTATGGGACAGGCGCTCACAACCCCGTTTGATCTCCAGTCGCCGGCCCTGAAGTCGTACCGCCGGGCCGCGCGGATGCTGATGATTCAACCGGGCATGCGCATCCTCGATGCCGGCTGCGGGTTGGGCGCCGGGTCCTGGCTGCTGGCTATGCTCGGCGCGCAAGTCACAGGCGTCGATGTGTCGCCCGATGCAATCGCCTGGGCGCGCGAGACCTACGGCCAGCAGCCCTTGCGCAAGGGCGGCACGCTCCAGTATCAGACCGCCGACCTCACCACCTGGGCGCCCTCGGATCGGTACGACGCCATCATCGTCGCCGATGTTTTGGAACATTTTCCGCGCGCCACCGGCGTTGATATGCTGCGCCGCCTGCTCTCGGCACTGGTCGCCGCCGAACAGCCCTCTCCCCGCGGCTGGGCCGATGGATTGTTTCTCCACTTGCCCATCACCGCTAATCTGATCGACTGGGCGCTCTTGCTGAAGAACCGCCTGTTGATGCGCCGGTTGCGCGGCGAGATTATCGATCACCATGGGGACACGACCCATGTGCTGCGCTATGGCCTGCTTGACGTGCCGCAGGTGGTGCACGAAGCCGGCGGCCAGATTTGCCGGGTGGAGTTACGCATCTACAAGCCTCGCCTGCGGACCGTGGAACGCCTGCTGCTGAAGGGTAATCACCGGCTCCTGACGCGGATGGGCGGCACCGTGATCACCGATCTGGATGCGATCTTGCTACCGGAATTGGTGGCGGCCCTGCGCGCGGCTCCGCCGGATGACGAAACCTCGCGCAACCTCGATAGCTAACATCTCGCGCTACCCGCCCGGTGGCAACGCCGCCGGGCGTTTCTGTCCATGCCGCTATTTAGCTCTAGGAGGGGGGAATCATGCGCCGATTTCCGTTACGTATCGACCTGAAAGCAGCCCAGCACGACCGGGACTGGGCGAATATTCTGCGCTATTGCCGGGATACCGAGGCGGACCCGACCTTTACCGGGTTCTGGCTCTTCGACCACTTCGTGCCGATCAACGGCCATGTCGAGGGGCCGTGCATGGATGGCTGGACCTTGCTGGCGGCGCTGGCCGCGGCGACCCAGCGCCTGCGCCTGGGGTTGATGGTCGGCTGCAACGGCTACCGTTATCCGGCGGTCCTGGCGAAGATCGCGACCACGGTGGACCAGGTCAGCGGCGGCCGGCTGGAAATGGGTCTGGGCGCGGGCTGGTTCGAACTGGAGTACAACATATACGGCATCCCCTTCCCGCCACCCGCGCAGCGTATCCGCGAACTGGACGAAGCGTGCCAGGTGATCAAGTTGCTCTGGACGGAGGAAGTCGCCAATTTCGCCGGGAAGTATTACACCTTGACCGAGGCCCGGCATGAGCCGAAGCCGGTGCAGCGGCCCTACCCGCCCTTCACCATCGGCGGCAGCGGCGAAAAGCTGACCCTGCGCGTGGTGGCGAAGCACGCCGCGATCTACAATATGGCCGGCGGCACCCCCGACGAGGCTCGCCACAAGAACGCGGTACTCGACGAGCATTGCGCCGCTATTGGCCGCGACCCCAATGAGATTCGACGCTCGACCCAGGTCCAGGTGCGCGCGCCCGAAGACGCCGCCACGATCCGTGAGCGGATCGACCCCTACCTGGAAGCGGGTCTCGACCACATCTGCATCGGCTTGCCGCTGGTCTACCAGGACGATCTGGTCGCCCGCATTGCCGAGCAGGTGGCGCCGCTGCTGGCATAGTGCGGACGGCCTATCGCCACGACCTGACAAAGACGCGCCGCCCCGCCGGGTATCTCACCCGGCGGGGCGGCGCGTTTTCCGCGTGTGCCCTGCGCCTCAGGGGGCCGAGACCTGGGTGCCGCGCCGCGTTTGCAAGAAGTCGACCAGGTCGTTCAGATCCTCCGGGGTGATGTTGTTGGCGAAGGCGGGCATGTTCACCCCGCCGTTCAGGATGCGCCAGACCAACTGGTCGCGGGTCAGGCGGCTGCCCACGGCGGTCAGGTCCGGCCCGCGGGCGCCGCCGCTGCCCGAAATCGCGTGGCACGCCTGGCAGCCCTTACTGCTGAACAACTGGGCGCCGTGGACGATGTTCGGCTGGTTGCTGGCGACCACCTGGGGCGAGAGTGGTTGGGCTTTGAAGTCGGGCGACCAGGCCGAGATTTGGCCCACGACCGACAGCGAGGCGATCATCAACACGATCAGGATGGCGACGCCGACGGCCCACGGGCGGCGCTTGGGGTGACGTTCGCCACGGTTCGCCAGCGGCAGCAGGAACAGCACCAGGCCCAGCACCAGCGGCCCGCCGATGATGACCCAGTCTTCCGACTCCGGTGGTAGCAAGGCCAGCGCCGCGAAATACCACAGCAGATACCAGTCCGGGCGTGGATAGGCGTTCAGGAGCGTCGGATCAGGCGGGATATCGACTTTGGGCGGGCCAAGGATGACCGCCAGCAACACAATGGTGACGATGACGAGCACGCCGAAGATGGCATCGCGCCAGGCCGCATCCGGCCAGAAGGGCACGCCTTCGCGCTGCATCAGGTCATGGTACCACTTGCGATAGGTTTTGGGGTCCACCGGGCGCCCGACCTGTGGCGGCTCGGAAATACCGACATGCAGCACCATGTAGAGATGGAACCCGATCAGCCCGAAGATGATCGCCGGTATGAAGAAGACATGGAAAGCATAGAAGCGGCTCAGCGTGGCGCCGCCCACGGTAGACCCGCCGAGGATAAACTGGGCCAGCAGCGGGCCGATTATGGGCGCCCGTCCGGCCTGCTCGGCGGCCACAATCACCGACCAGAAGGCGGTCTGGTCCCAGCGCAGCAACTGGCCGGTGAAGGCCATACCCAGGGTCAGCAGCAGCAGCACCGCGCCGCTGAGCCAGCTTACCTCGCGCGGGTATTTATAGGAACCCATGAGGAAGACCCGCAAGGCATGGACGCCGATCAACACGACCATGGCCGAGGCGCCATAGTTATGGATGCCCCGCAGAATCGGCCCTAGCGTCGGCCCATTGACCGGATCGCTGATGAACTGGAGGCTCTGGTACGCTTCGCCGGAGGCCGGGATGTATGCCGTGGCAAGGGCGATGCCGCTCACCACCTGCACAATGAAGGCGAACAGCGTGGCGCTCCCGAACACATAGAACCAGCCCTTGCGTCCTGCCTCGGGCACCGGGTGGGCCATGATCGGGCCGATGAGCTGCGAGGTTCCTGTCCGGTCGTCAAACGTCTCCCAGGCTTGTTTCAACAAGGCGACTATGCGACTGAAGAATCCCACTGTCTTGCTCCTTTGCGCGATCCGCGGGTGGGTGCCCCGTTACCGGGCCGGCCACACCGGCGAGGCCGCCGTTCCGCGAACCGGGCCTCACACAATCGGCGTGGGCTGGGTGAGAATCTCGACCTGCCCCGCATTGACCCGGACGTTGTAGGTCGTTAAGGGGCGCGGCGGCGGACCGGCGGCGACGGTCCCATCTTGATAGTAGACCCCGCCGTGGCATGGGCACAGAAACAGCTTGCCGTCGGGTATCCAATGGACCGGGCAGCCCAGGTGGCTGCAATTGACCGCAAAGGCGGTAAACTGGTCCTTGCTTTCCCGCCGCAGCCAGACGGCCGTGGCGGCGGTCACCCCCGCCCAGGGCAGGGGCGATGGGTCGGTAAAGGCAACCTGTACCGTCTCCCCGATCTTAAAATTGTCGGCGTCACCGACCGGGCGCCAGCTTTGCCGCGGCTTCTCGAAAAGCGGCGCCAGCAGGAAGCTGATGACCGGGATGCCGACCAGCGCCCCGCCCAAGCCACCCAGGCCCACCGAAAGCCAGGTCAGGAATTGCCGCCGGGTCAGCGTGCGCACGCTGGTGCGGTCGTTGGGGTCATGTGCCATGGCGAAGTTCTCCAATCCAGCCGGCGCAGGCCAGGCCCATCACGACAAGAGCCACGCCGGCCGCGAGCAGGGTCATCAGCAGTCCCCAGAGCAGGACGCCGATTCCGCCGAAGGCGACCAGCCGATCAACTACCATGACCAGATACAGCAGGGCCAGGTAGATATTCGAGAATTTAAACAGGCGCCAGGCGCGCGGCACGGAGCCGTCGCCCAGGAGTTGAGCGGCCCGCACCACAAACACCGCGCCCAGCGCAGTGGCCGCCGCCAGGTAGATGAGGCCGAGCGCGTTCGTCGCAAACAGCAACAGGCTCACGGCCAGCAACAAGACCGTGTAGACGAGGATCTGGATGCGGGTGTTATGAGCGCCGCGCACCACCGGCAGCATGGGGACCCCCGCTGCGCGATAGTCTTCTTGCCGCACCAGGGCCAGCGCCCAGAAGTGGGGCGGCGTCCAGAAAAAGATGATGGTGAAAAAGAGCAACGCCGGTAGGCCGATGTCGCCGGTCACGGCGGCCCATCCCACCAGCGGCGGCACGGCGCCCGCCGCGCCCCCGATCACGATATTCTGTGTGCTGGTGCGCTTTAGCCAGATGGTGTAGACGAACACGTAGAACAGGTTGCCGGTGATCGCCAGCAGCGCCGCCGTGAGATTGGTTGTGAGCCAGAGTTGTACGAAGGCCAGCACGCTCAGCACCACGCCGAAGGCCAGTGCGCGCTCCGGCCGGATGCGCCCGGTGACGACGGGCCGGTTGCGCGTGCGCCGCATCTGGCTGTCGATGTCGCGATCCAGGTAGTGGTTGATCGCGTGCGCGCCCCCGGCGGCCAGGATGCCGCCCAGCATGGTCCAGGCGATCAGCCAGGGGAGGGGCTGCGCGGGCGGGTGGATCAGCGCCGCCATCAAGATCGCCGCCACCGTGGGCACCAGCAGCAGAGGGATGATCCGCGGCTTCATCAGGCTGGAGTAGACCTGGACCGTTTCGAGCACCCGGTATTGGGCACGAGCCTGGGTCACGAACGGCGCGCGGGCGGCGCGCGGGCGGCGGGTGCGCTGCTTGGCCGGTTCGCCGGGGCCGTCGCCGGGCGCCGTATCCGGGGCGCCAATCCAGACAAAAGCCGTCATCAGCACCAGCGCGCCCCAGACCGCGGCAGCCAGGGCCAGATGCGCACTTTTCATCACCGGCGGCGCGCCGGTCCAGATGGTGACGGCGCCCAGCAAGACCTGGCCGACATAGAATACGGCCAGGATATGCGTGGTGAGCAGGAGCCGGCGGTTGCCCTGGCGGGTGCGCCAGATGGCGACCGCCAGCAGCAGCATCAGAATATCCGAGAAGCCGACGGAGATGCGGTGGCCGAAATTGATCCATTGGTCAAAGGTCAGGGGCACGAAATTGGTGTCGGCGCAATAGGGCCAGGCCGGGCAGGCGAGATCGGCATTGGCTCCTACAACCGCCGAGCCGGTGAACATCGCGGCATAGGTCCAGAGCGTGGTGCCCAGCGCCAGCCAGCGCAGCCGCCGGTCGGACTCGGCGATGCCCACGGGCCCCAGGTAGGCAAACAGCGCCAGCAAAATCAGCGCGGCCAGCAGCAGCATTGAGTTGCCCATATGGGCAGCGATCCAGGTTTGCGGTAGCTTGAGCAGCACGGTGATCCCGCCTAGGATGGCCTGCGCGATATAAGTCACGGCGGCCAGCAAGGCCAGCCAGAGTAGCCGCCGGGGCCGGCGAAACCAGAGCAGGGTAGCGCCGACCGTGGCGATCATCAACAGCCCGACGAGCGTGGCAAAGAAGCGGTGATTCCACTCGATCAGTTGATGATATTCCAACTTCGGCAGCAGGCTGCCGTCGCACATGGGCCAGGTGGCGCAGCCGAGGCCCGACTCGGTCGCGCGCACGACGCCGCCCAGCACGATCAAGATCCAGGTGGCGACCGCCGTGGCCGCCGTCAACCGGCGGTAGGCGCGGATGCCGAGGCGCGGGATGGGCAGCGCGGGCCGCGAGCGGGCGAGCGGCAGGGCATCACGAATCATGGCGCATGTCTCCAATCCACCCCAGCAGGGCCACGAAGAAAATGACGACGCCGACGATGGTGACAACGGCATTGGTGACCAGCCCCCAGGCCAGAAAGACGATGCCCATTGCCAGCACGGCGGGCCAATAGGTCGGGTGCGGCAGGTGGGCGGGCCGGGGCAAATTCCAACCCGGATCGGGCTCGATGTGCGGGATCTCGTGCACGCGCGGGCGGATCGGCTCGTTCGCGTCATGCTCGATACTCGTCGTGTCCCGTGCCGGATCGCTGCTCGCCGGCATGAATGCAGCCATCGTCGCGGGCGCCCCGGCGAATACGGGGACCCACGCGGTCCGCACCCCGGCCAGGGGGGCATTGGCGTAGGTGGCGATGAGGGCCACGGCCCTGCGGGCATAGGCATCGAGCGCCCCGCGTCCGGCCAGGGCCATCCGATTGACCACGCCGGTCACGGTCCCCGGCTGCACGAACTCGTC
>JAICKM010000707.1 GCA_025927935.1 Chloroflexia bacterium
GCGGCTGAGACCGCCGGGGCCGAGCGCCGACAGGCGCCGCTTGTGCGTCAACTCGCTCAGCGGGTTGGTCTGGTCCATGAACTGGCTCAACTGCGAACCGCCGAAGAACTCGCGCATCGCCGCCACCACCGGGCGGATGTTGATCAGCCCGTTGGGCGCGACGGATTCGGGATCCTGGATCGACATGCGCTCCTTGATCACGCGCTCCATGCGCAGCAGGCCGATGCGGAACTGCGTCTGGATCAACTCGCCCACGGCCCGCACGCGGCGGTTGCCAAGGTGGTCGATGTCGTCGGGGCGGCCCTGCTCGTTATTGAGCCGGATCATAGTCGCCACGATCTGCACCAGGTCTTCTTTGGTCAGCACGCGCGTGGCGAGCGACACATCGAGGCCCAGGCGCTTGTTCAGCTTGTAGCGGCCCACCTTCGCCAGGTCATAGCGCCGCGGGTTGAACAGCAACGAGCTCAACAGGTTCTTCGCGTTGTCCAGTGTCGGCGGGTCGCCGGGCCGCAGGCGCTTGTAGAGGTCGATAATCGCCTCTTCCTCGGTGTGCGTCGTATCCTTATCAATGGTCGCGCGCACATAGTTGTGATCGGGGTTGGTATTCACGCCGGCGAACAGCTCTTCGATCTGCTCGTCCTGGGCATACCCAATCGCCCG
The DNA here is from genome assembly GCA_025927935.1 of Chloroflexia bacterium. The sequence goes on from JAICKM010000707.1 coordinate 661, forward strand.
CAGCAAGATCGTCACCGGGATCTTCCGCTTCCGGTCGACCTTGACGGATAGGAGATCTTTGTTGGAGGTCTCGAATTCGAGCCAGGCGCCCCGATTGGGGATCAGCTTGGCGGCGAACATCTTGCGGCCCGTCGCCGGGTCTTCGGTCGCCGTGAAGTAGACGCCCGGCGAGCGCACCAGTTGCGAAACCACCACGCGCTCGGCGCCATTGATCACAAAGGTACCGGTTTCGGTCATGAGCGGAAAATCGCCCATGAAAATCTCGGATTCTTTGATCTCGCCGGTCTCTTTAATCAGGAGTTGGACGCGAACACGCAGCGGGGCGCCATAGGTCATATCGCGCTGCCGGCACTGGAACACGTCGTAGCGCGGCGTACCAAAATGGTAATCCAGGAAGCGCAACTCCAGGTTCTTCCCGGTGAAGTCGGAGATCGGCGAAATCTCTTCGAAGAGTTCCTTCAGCCCTTCGTTGAGGAACCAGTTAAAGGAGTCGATCTGGATCTGAGTGAGGTTGGGCATCGGCATCACGCCGGGGATATGCCCGAAGTTCTGGCGCTCCGGGGCCGTGTATTCGGCCAATTGGGTGTGGCCGAAAGGCAGTTCCCCCGGTTGCAGCACGCCGTGGTCTGGGCGGGCAGACGTGGCGGATTGCGGATTCGTCAAGACCATTAAATTCCCTCCTTGGGAGTGCGGGATGGTGCGCCGGAGTGTACATCTCCGGCAACCGGCGAAAAGGATCGAGACGCTAGCGGCACGCTAGACAAAGGACCCGAAGCGGACTATAATGAGCCAATCGGGCCGAATTCGGATAAGAGAACCATGCGCATGGGGCTGCCTGCAGCATCGAAGGGAGCGTCGCGGCCATGGTCAGCCGCCAACGCCGAGCCTGTTAAGAGAATCGCTATTCAATTGCTCAAGGTGCTATCCGTTCCAGGCTACAGCGCCTGAGTCCGGCCGCCATCCTCGTACACAAGCCGATAAGACACAACGACCCAACCTGTGCCTACGCGCTGCGTAGCACAACCGCTGGATTATTGTGCCTTGTGTAGTCTTATAGACATATGGCGGGAATGAATTATAACACACCATTCATCCATTGTCAAGAGGTTTACGGAAATTCGATGAAAAAAGATCTCAATTCCCCCGAACCGATTCGCCTGGGCATTTTAGGCGCGGGCCTGGCCGTCAAATGGCTGCACTGGCCGGCCCTGCGCCGCCTCTCTAAAGAGTATACGATCACCCAGATCTGTGACGTGGACCCGGCCGCCGCCGCGGCGACCGCCGAGATGGTGGGCGGCGCGCCCACGACCACCGACTACCGGGAACTGCTGGCGAACCAGCAGATCGACGCCGTGCTCATCTCCATGCCCATCCACCTCAACGCGCAGATGATCACCGAGGCGGCCCGCGCCGGCAAGCATGTGATCTGCGAGAAGCCGCTGGCCGCGTCGCTGCCCCAGGCGCAAGCGCTGGTACGGGCGCTGGAGGGCGTGCCGGTCGTCGTGGGCATCGCTGAGAACTACCACTATCGCCCCGGCATCGTGCAGGCCAGGGAATGGATCAGCGCCGGGCGCATCGGCCAGGTCTTCTTGGTCGCCGGCGAAGGCGTCTCCTGGACCGACCCCGGCAGCGGCTTCGGCAGCACGCCCTGGCGGCAGGACAGCCAGTATCGCGGCGACGTGCTCACCGACGGGGGCGTCCACAACGCGGCCGGACTGCGCGAGCTTGGCGGCGAGGTCGAACAACTCCAAGCGTTCACAAAGGATGTCCACCCGGTTATGGCGGGCGAGGACACGATGGTCCTGAACCTGCGCTTCCGCAACGGTGCCCTCGGCAGCCTGATCTTATCCGGCGCGGCTAAGGCGTCGAGCGACCCGCGGCCCGAGTTCCGCGTCTTCGGCACCGAAGGCAGCATCGTGGTGACGAACAAAGAGACGCGCCTGTTGCGGCCCGCCGAAGCGAATCCAAATGAGTCGGACCCCGCCGAGATCTTCACCCCGCCCGAGGAAGACGCGGGCGGCTACTACGGTGAATTCCAGGACTTCTACGCCGCCGTGCGCGAGGGCCGGCCCTATCGCGTGCCGCTCACCGAGGCGTTGCGCGACTTTGAGATCATCATGCGCGCGCTGGACTCGGCGGAGTCGCGCCAGGTGGTGCTGCTTTAGCCACGGTGGAGCGGTGAAGGAGGCGCCATGCCGGATAGCGCCCCGGCGCGCAAGCGCGCCCTGCTAATCGGCGTCACGCGCTACCGCTGGTCGACGGCATACCAGGCGCCGTTCGACTTGCACGGCCCGGCCAACGACGTGGCGGCGCTGCGCGCGCTGCTGGAGACAGCCTTCGGCTTCGTCGCCGGAGACATCGCCACCCTGCTCTCCGAGCCGGGCACGCCCGCCGACCGGCTGGCGACCGGAGCTAATATCCGGCTGGCCCTGCAACTGCTGATCGACGCCACGCAGCCGGGCGACATTGTGCTGGTCTACTATTCGGGCCACGGTAGCCAGTGGCCCGACCTGAACGGCGACGAACCCGACCGCTATGATGAGGCCATCGTGCCTTACGACGCTCGCGACCCGGCGGCCCCGGCCCCGCCACAGGGCGACCTGATCGACGACGAGCTACACAACTACGTGGCCCGCCTCGCGGCGAAGACCGCCAACCTGACCATCATCTTCGATTGCTGCCATGCCGCCACCGGCACGCGGGCCGATCCGCTCACCGGGCTAGCCCCGCGCCAGATCGAATACAACCGGCCCCTCGCAGGCGGCAACATCGCGCCTGCGGCCGCCATCGCGCAGGCGGCGGCAGCGGCGCCGCCCGCCCCGCCGCGCATCGGGCGTAGCGCTATCGGCGACAACCCGCGCTATGTCTTCCTGGCCGCCTGCCGCGCCGACGAAGTGGCCTACGAGTTCCGGGTGGGGTCAGCCGATGCCGTCTGGGCAGAGGAGCAGCCGCAGGTGGGCCAGGCGCAGGGCCTGTTCACCTACTTCCTGCTGCGCGCCCTCCGCCACGGGCCCACGGCGACCTATGACGACATCCTGACCTTCCTGCGCGACCAGGTGGGCACGCAACAGGCGAC
>JAICKM010000299.1 GCA_025927935.1 Chloroflexia bacterium
ACCCCATCCTGCCTCCCACCCATTTTTGCGAGCGCAGAGGAGACCCGTTATATGACCTGTTCCCGTTGTGGTGCACCAATCCCAGAGGGAGCGGCCTTCTGTTCCACGTGCGGCCAGGCCGTGGCCCCCGCGCACACCAGTCCGGAGGGGGCGCCCACCCAGGCCCTCAATCCCTATGCACCCACCCCGCCGGAGACAGGCCGGTTGCACGAAGGCCCCGCCCCGAACCCCTACAGCCCCGCCGGCACGCCGGCCGCCTATGGGCCGGCCGCGCCGCCGCCTTATGGGCCGCCGCCAGGGATGTACCAGGCCCCCGCGCCCGGCTACTCGCCGCCGGGGGGCTACAGCTCCCCGCCCGGCGCAAGTCCCTATCCCCCGCCGCCGGGCTATACGCCGCCTAATCCCTATACGCCTCCCGTAGCGGGTGGCTATAGCCGCCCGGCCTATCCCGGCGCGGCGCCCCGCAACGGCAATCCCGTGCTGATGTGGGTCGGCGCGGGTCTTATGGCCCTCGGCATTGGCCTGATCCTCTGCTTCATGCTCTTTGCGATCCTCACACCCCAGGATCTCAGCCAGACGCCGGAGGATGTGCGTGGTTTCCAACTTGGCGCCGCCATCTGCGGATTCGGTCTCTTTTTGTTGTTTTGTGTACCTGGCGGGGTGCTCTTCTTTCTCGGTCGCCGGCGCTAACCGTCTCTTGCCGCTATCCCCGCGCCCGCGCGTTCGCTGTAAAGGAGCAAGGAGAAGGTATGAAAGCAATTCTCAGTGTTTCCGACCGCACCGGGCTGGCTGACCTGGCCCGCGCCCTGGTCGATCTTGGTGTCACCCTCTATGCCACCGGCGGCACCCGCGCGCATCTCCAGGAAGCGGATCTGTCCGTGACGCCGGTCGAGGACCTGACCGGGTTTCCAGAGATCCTGGAGGGCCGGGTGAAAACGCTGCACCCGGCGGTCTATGGCGGGGTGCTGGCCCGGCGGGATCGCCCGAAGGATTTGGCCGAACTCGCCGCCCACGGCCTGGCCCCGATTGACTTGGTGATCGCCAACCTCTACCCGTTTCGCGAGACGGTGGCGAACCCGGATGTTACGCTCTCGGAAGCGCTGGAGCAAATCGACATCGGCGGGCCAAGCCTTTTGCGCGCGGCGGCCAAGAACTTCCCCGCCGTGATCGTCCTATGCGACCCCGTCGATTACGGCGCGGTGATCGGGGAGTGGCAGCGCGACGGTGCGGTGAGCGAAGTGACTCGCCGCCGCCTGGCGACACGCGCCTTCCAGCACGTGGCCGCCTATGACACGGCGGTGGCGACGTACCTGCGCGGTCCCGGCGAGTTGTTTCCCCCCAGCGCTACCCTGGCCCTGCAAAAGGTGCAGGATCTACGCTACGGCGAGAACCCCCACCAGAAGGGCGCGCTCTACCGCATCGAGGGCCAGCACGCCGATACCCTGGCCGGGGCCGCGCGCCAGTTGCAGGGCAAGGAACTCTCTTACAACAACCTGCTCGACGCCGACGGCGCGCTCGCCATCGTGCGCGAGTTCGCCGGTCCCACGGTCGCCATTGTCAAGCACGCCAATCCCTGTGGCGTGGCCTCGCGGGACGATCTGCGCGATGCCTTCGATATGGCGCTGGCCGGGGATCCGGTATCGGCGTTCGGCGGGATTGTCGGTGTCAACCGGCCGGTGGACGAGAACCTGGCCCAGGCGCTCACTTCGATCTTCTTCGAGGTCATCGTCGCGCCGGAGTTCACTCCCGCCGCGCTGGAGATCCTGGGCGGCAAGAAGAACATGCGGCTGCTGGCCGTGCCCATGATCGAGCCGCCCATCCCCGATACCTTCGGCGCGGATCTCTCCTTCCGCACCATCGACGGCGGCTTGCTGGTGCAGACGCCCGACCGTATCCCCGGCGACGAACAGGTGCCGTTGCATTCGCAGACTTCCCGCCGCCCGTCCCTCAACGAGATCTCGGACCTGGTCTTCGCCTGGCGCGTGGCTCGCCACGTCAAATCGAATGCCATTGTGCTGGCGAAGGACCGCGCCGTGGTGGGCATCGGTGGCGGCCAACCCAACCGCGTCGATAGCGTGCGCATCGCCGTGGGGCGCGCGGGCTGGCGCGCCGAGGGCAGCGTCCTGGCCTCCGACGCCTTCTTCCCCTTCCCCGACGGCGTGGAAGAGGCCGGCAAAGCGGGGGTCAGCGCCATTATCCAACCGGGCGGCTCGCTCAACGACGCCAAAGTTCTCGCCGCCGCCGAAGCCGCGGGCCTGGCGATGGTCTTCACCGGCCAGCGCCATTTCCGCCACTGAGCGCTGGCAGCTGTGTGCTACGCACCGCTACGCGATCAGCCGTCAGGTGGATAAGGCATCCTGACCTGTGGGCAGGTGAGGGAGTGTCGCCTGCCGGATCGCGTGTGTGGTCTACGGAGCATCACCACGAGTACCAGGGCCGCGTTGTACGGCTGCAAAATCAGGGGCCGGGCGGTTCACCCGTTGCATACGCCCACGCGTCCTGCAGCGTGAGGCTCTGCCCCGCGGCCCACGCCGCCATCCCTAGCGCTTCATCCAGTTGAGTCCGTGCGGTGGCCGGTGTACGCTCATCCACGGGGCGTTCGCCTGGCATCAAGGATCGCGCCTATGGCTTCGCGCAACGCCACAGCGACTCCGCACAGCCGCGCCGCTTGCTCTGCCTGGCTCTGCCCTTCGGTTACTGCTGCTAATCCCTCCAGACCTGCGGCCGTCCTCCACTTAGCGCCCAATTCCCGACATTGCCTCAGGCTCGTCGCGCTAAGCAGTACCGTTCGCCCGTAGTTACCTTGTTTGAAGGCTCTATTCCCCAACACGATGAGTGCAAAGGCACTATCCTTCTTGTCGTCGAACTTCCGATACAGCGCCAGGTTTTCCTCCAGCAGGACTGCCGCCTGCCCATAGTCACCCTGGCGCAGCGCCACGCGCCCGAGTTCAGAACCTGACCACCCAATACCCCATCGTTCTCCTAGCTCGCGGAACAGAAGCAAACTCTTTCCGAGCAGAGCACTCGCTCGATCGTAGTCGCCTTGGTGCTGGGCCACTAACCCTTGACTGTGAAGGGCGAAAGCCATCCCGCGCTTGTCCCCCGCCTGCTGCCAGACCATGAGGCACTCGTCGTTGCGCGCTGTCGCCTGTTCATAGTTCCCCTGACTCCTCATCACGTCCCCTAAGTTCCAGAGCGACGCGGCGATGCCCCACCGGTCGCCTATTTGGCGATACAGCCTGAGGCTCTGCTCAGACAGGACAACGGCCTGAGTATAATCGCCCTGAAGACGTGCCATAAACGCGTAATTGAGGAGCGCCCAAGCGATTCCCATGTCGTCCCCGACCGCGCGGGCCAGAACCATGCTGGCTTCGAGCAAAGGAGTTCCCGAAGCGTAGTCGCCCTGCGCGAACGCCAGCGCGCCGGCTGCATTGAGTGCCTTAACCCGTGCGCCCGCTGTGGCGCCGCGGCTTGCAGGGAATGCCAGAAGACTCGCCAGCCATGCTCGCCCCTCACTGAAAGCATCGTGTGTGTACCAGAACCAGCCTAAGGCCCCAGCCAGTCGCAACCCTGTCTCTATCTCTAGACTGTCGATTGCCCACCGTAGCGCCGCCCGCAGATTGTCGTGCTCGGCCTCCAGCCGATGCAACCAGGCTATCTGCTGCGGCCCGCGCAACTCCGGCTCGGCAGCCTCGGCCAGAGTCAGAAAGTAGGACAGATGCTGCTCGCAGAGCAGCGGGCCTTCCCCACTGGCCGCCAGCTTCTCCCCGGCGTACTCCTTGAGCGTCTCCAGCATCCCGAAGCGCGCTTCTCCGTTGCGCCCTTCACGCTGTTGCAGCAAGCTCTGGCTGACCAGCGCCTCGACCCCAGCGAGCACGTCCCGATCGCCGTCCGCGTGGCAGATGGCTTCGATGGCTTCCAGCGTCGCCCCGCCCTGGAAGACGGCCAGCCGTCGAAACAACCGCTGCTCCCCCTCGCCCAATAAGTCGTAGCTCCAGGCAATGGCGGCGCGCAACGTCTGCTGGCGGGCCGGTAGGGTGCGCGCGCCCCCGGTCAACAGCGGCAACCGGTGGTCCAGCCGGGCTAGCAGGGCTGCCGGACTGAAGAGCCGGATGCGCGCCGCGGCCAGCTCGATCGCCAGGGGTAGCCCATCCAGCCGGGCGCAGATGGCGGCGACGGCGGAGGCGTTCTGCGTCGTGAGCGCAAAGTCGGGTAGCACATCCCGCGCCCGCTCCACAAATAGGCGCACCGCCTCGTACTGCCCCAGGTCGTGCGGCGCTGCCTGGGTGTCGGGCGGCACGGGCAGGGCGGGGACCGGAAACTCCTTCTCGCCGTAAACACGCAGCGGTGTGCGGCTGGTTGCCAGCACCTTGAGCGCGGGCGCGGCTTTCAGCAGCGCATCCATTACCTCGGCGGCGGCCAACAGGTGCTCGAAGTTGTCCAGCACCAGCAGCATCTGCTTGTCCTGGAGAAAGCCCGTCAGGTGGGTGAGGAGGGCCGGGCCAGAGTGCTCAGACAGGCCGAGAGCGGTGAAGAGCGTGGGCACGACCAGGGCGGGGTCGGTGAGGGGGGCAAGCTCCACAAACCAGACGCCATCCGCGAACTCCTCGTGCAGGCGGTGGGCGGCGGCCAGGGCCAGGCGGGTCTTGCCGATGCCGGGCGGGCCGACCAGCGTAACCAGTCGCGCCTCAGCCTTCAGCAACATGGTGCCCACGCTCCCCACGTCGGCCTCGCGGCCAATCAGGGCCGTGAGGGGGATGGGCAGACGGCGCCCGCCCGCGCCGCGCCCGGTGGAGGCGGCAACGATGGCGGGCGCCGGGGTAGGAGGGGGCCGGGCGGTTCGCAGGCGGCGGATGACTTCGGCGCGCTCGGCGGGCGGCACGCCCAGTTCTGTCGCCAACAATTGCGCCAACTGGCGGGAGGGGCGCAGGGTCCCGGCTTCGACCTTTTTGATCGTGTCGAGGGAGCAACCCACCCGCCCGGCCAGGGCCGCTTGCGTCAAACCCAGTGTCCGGCGCTGCCCTTTCATCCAGGCGTTGCTCGACAAAGGCGCGTCCCCTGTCATGAGGGGCGGATCCGCACGCATCCAGCAGACGACCTCTGGCCGCTGTGCGGAGGGCACGCCCAGTACGGCGGCCACCGCCTCCGCCAACTGCGTCGATGGGCGCAGAGTCCCGGCCTCGATCTTCTTGATCGCATCGCTGGAACACCCGGCCTGTTCCGCCAGGGCTTCCTGGGTCAGGTCGAGGTCGCGGCGGCGTTCCTTGATCCAGGCACCGAGAGACCGCGTGCTGTCCATGGTCGGCTCCCGTGATCGGTTATGCACGAATTTATGCACGATCCACTCCCTGCTATTATACCACTTCCTCCCTTCTGCGAATCACGAAACGGCAGTGTAATAGACGCAGCCGGGATGCCGCACGGATAACAATCAAGTACGAAAGAAAGGAGAAGCAACGAATGTTGAAGACGAATTTGGTGCCGGCTCGACTCGGTGATGTAGCGGTCCGCTGCTGGGTAAGGTGATTCATCGCTTACTTGAGAAGGAGAGGAAACGACATGAAACGATGTGCAATCCTGGTAGCCCTGGCGGTCCTGTTCGCGGGCTGGCCCACGCCTCGCGCGGGGGTCGCTCAGAGCCTCCCACCTGGTCCCACGACTGTGGCTCAGGCCAAACTCGCCTTGACCGTGCCTGCTGGCGAGTACGAACTGGTCAGCCTCGTGCTGGATTGGGCACCGGGGGCCTTGGCCCCATCTCATACGCACGGCGCCCAGGTGCTCGGCACGGTCCTCGCTGGCGAGATGTCGGACACCGTTGAGGGTCACGCAGAGCAGTTGTTCAAGGCCGGCCAAAGTTGGATCGAACAGCCTGGCGAGTACGCCGTGATCTCGAACAAAGCAAGTACAACGGCGCGGGTAGCGGCGGTGACCTTGCTGCCCAAGGGGGCGGCGTTGACCACAGCGAAGGGAGGCCCGCCCACCGCCAACCCGCCTCCTGGCCCCAAGACGATTACACAGGACCGGCTGCCCCTAACCGTGCCCGCCGGCGAGTACGAACTGGTTAGCCTCGTGCTGGACTGGGCAGCAGGAGCTGCCGCCCCTTTGCATACCCATGGCGCGCAGGTGCTCGGCACAGTGGTCCAAGGCGAGATGTCGGATGTCGTTGAAGGACAACCGGAGCAGATCATCAAAACGGGACAGAGCTGGGTCGAACAGCCGGGTGAGTATGCCGTGATCTCGAACAAGGGGAGCACGCCGGCGCGGGTTTCGGCGGTAGTGTTGCTGCCCAAGGGCGCGCCCTTGACCACTCTCAAGAACCAACCGGCGGTGCTCCCGACCGGAAGCGCCGCGCCCGTCGGGATGCCGAGCACCGGTAGGAGTGATCCCACGAGTGGATTGGTCCCGGCTCTGGGTATCAGCCTGCTTTGCCTGACCCTGGGCCTGATCTACTGGCGGCGCCAGCGGACACAGCGCTAGCCCACATGCTGTCACCCTCAATACTGCTTCCAGTCATACATGTCACTCTGAGCAGAGCGAAGGGTCTCGTCGCGGGGAAGCAAAGCCGAGATGCTTCACTACGTTCAGCATGACAGCTAAACCTGGAAGCAGTATTCGGAGAAGGATGGGTGTCATGCTCTCATGGGTCTCGGGCGATACAACCTGAGCGGACGGGTGTAAGGTGATTCACCGCTTGCCTGTTACCTGAGAAGGATGCGGTCGGCCAACTGCTCCTGGGTCAGGCCCCGGGCGGCGCGGTGCTCCTTGAGCCAGCGACCGAAAGTTTGGGTGTCGTCCATACCTCTGCCCTCTCCGCTACCGCGCATTGTACGGGTGATTGTACGGGTCCTGACGGGGCCTGTACCTGTGATTATAGCGCAGCTGGTGCTCTAATGGAATCAGGCTACCGCACCAGTGCGGTTCCCCCCGAGTTGCCACCGGCACAGGGCCGCCCACCAGCTGAGGGGCGGCGCAGAGGGAACCCGGCAATGCGCTAGATTTTAGATCTGATTATCGGTTTTGGGTTACTGATGCCGGTTCTGCTGACGATAGCGGGGGATCGAGAAAGAGTCGCACCGGGAAAGTGCCACAGGGAGGCTCAGAATGAAGCAGACCGATAAATCAGCGTCCCGCCGCATGGCGGAGGACCCACAGTTCGCTCCGATCGAATATCTGGACCCGCCGCCGCCCGCATACGCGGAGCACGGCCCGCGCCGCGAGCAGGTCCTGGGTCTGCTGCTGGTGCTGGTCATCGCTGTGTTCAGCCTCTGGCAGGTCGCCACGGAAACCCGGCGGTTCAACGCGTATCAGCGCGGCATCCAGGCTGACGCGGCGCAGGAGTGGCCCACGGCGCTGGCCGCGTACCAGGAGGCTGGGGACTATAGCGATGTCGCCCGACGGGCGGCCAGGGACAGACTGCTGGTGGCGGAGGTGCACGCGCTGGAGGAGCAGGCGCTTGCCGCCGAGAGCCGTTGCCACACGGCGGGGCTGGACGCCGCCGTGAGCCGGCTGCAGCAGATCGCGCCGCACGCAGCGGTGACGGGTCGGATCAGCCGCGAGTTGGGGAGTGCGCCTACTTGGCTCCTGTGGTGCCTGTCGCAGTCGAAACCAACCGGCGACTCGGTCCCGTACCTGCGGCTGCTCAACTATTCCACGTTTGCACCCCCGGCGATCAGGTCGCTTGCAAACCCTAGATTCGGATAGTCAAGATGAGCGGGGAAGGATAATCAGGCACCGCAGGAGGCCTTAGATTGGCTTACCTGATCGCTCACAAGATCAGGTGCAAGTCCCCGAACTCATGCCACAGATAACCGGCGCGCAGGGCTTCGGCATACGTTACCTCCAGGTGCGCCACGCCGGCCAGGGCTTCGAGCATCGCCAGGTGCGTGGCCCGCGGCTCGTGCAGGCCGGTCAGCAGACCGGTCTCGGCGTGAATGCCGCGGGCCGGGGTGACGATCAGCCGGGTCCAGCCTTCGCCGGGGTGGGTCACGCCCTCGGCGTCCGTCACCGTCTCCAGCGC
>JAICKM010000215.1 GCA_025927935.1 Chloroflexia bacterium
CGCGCCCGGCTCACGGGCCGCCCGTCCACCACCTCGACGCCCAGCAGGCGCCCGGTGTACTGCTCCGCCGTCGAGCCGTCGCCCACGGTCAGCGCCACCTGCCAACCGCGCAACCCGCGCAGCAGATCGAGCAGGCTGTGGTCGGGGTCGAGCACGATGCCGCTCTCGGCCAGGCGCGCGTCCCGGTCGGCGGGGGTTTCATAGTGGATGCCTAGCACCTGGCCGCCCTGCAAATCGACCGCCAGCAGGCTTTTCAGGGCGTCGTTCACCTCGTCGGCGCGGAAGACAAGCTGGATCTCCGTGCCATCGAGGCTGCCAAGGCGCTCGACAAAGCCCACGCCGTGCTTATAGAGCGTGAGGCGGCGGATCGGTAGGTTCTGGCTCGCTTCGGGCATGTAGTGGTTCCTCCGCAGGGGTTTAGGGACGGGCAGACATCGGGCGCGATGTGCGCGCCGATTCAGCATAGCACAGCCCGCCAACGGGTGTCAAACCATCCGAGCCGGCGGGTTGCCCGGCCCGTGAACGGACGGGCAACGAGTACGAAGCCCGCCTGCGCGGGCTGGCTGAATCTCGTAGGCCGCGTAGGCAGCCTTGGCAAGGGTAGCCCGCCCGTTCACGAGCCGGGCGGCGCCACCGGGGAAGCGTTTGGCAGCGCGTGGCCCGGCACGGTATAATAGCGCTATGTACACTTTAACTGACGCCGATCAGATCTGGTTTGACCGGGAACTCGCCTCCCGGCGGGAGCAGGTCTACGCCATTTTGCTGGATCCGCGTTACGCGGCCCACTTTGAGCCGGCCCATTCGCGGGAGGCCATTTACCATTACCTGGGCCAACGCGGCAAGGCGCTGCGCCCGCTGATGCTGCTGCTGAGCTGCGGCGCCGCCGGGAGCGACGAGGCCCGCGCCCTGCCTGCCGCCGCCGCCATCGAACTGTTCCATACCTGGACGCTGGTCCACGACGACATTATCGACCGCGACGAGTTGCGCCGGGGCCGGCCCACCGTGCATGCCGCGTTCGCCACGCGCGCCCGCGACGAGTGGGACTATCCCGCCGGGGAGGACGCGCACTACGGCGTGACCACGGCGATCCTGGCCGGCGATCAGCAGCAGGGCTGGGCCTATGCCCTGCTGGCCGAGCTACCGGAGCGCGGCGTCTCGCCCAACATCGCCCTGCGACTGATCCGCGAGCTGGCCCTGGTGCTGGAACCCGGTTTGCTGGCCGGCGAGATGCTTGACGTACAATACTCGCGGCGCCCGGTCACGGAACTGAGCGAAGACCTGGTGCTCGACATGCTCAGCCGCAAGACGGCCCTACTCTACCGCTTCGCCGCGCGGACCGGGGCGCTGATCGGGCTGGACGCGACAGGCCAGGTGGATACGCCCGCGGGCGACGCACTGGTGGAGGCCCTGGAGACCTTCGCCGGGCTGTGCGGCACGGCCTTCCAGTTGCAGGACGATCTGTTGGGCATCACCGGCGACGAGCGCCTGCTGGGCAAGCCAATTGGCTCCGACCTGCGCGAGGGCAAGAAGACGCTGATTATCTACCACGCGCTGAACCACGGTTCGCCCACCGCGCTGGCGCAGCTAAGCCGGGTGCTGGGCAACGCCGAGGCGACCCAGGCCCAGGTCGAGGATGCGGTACGTGTGCTGGAAGAGATTGGTAGCCTGGCCTACGTGCGTGAAATGTCGCAAAATTATGTCAAGCAGGCGTACGCGCAACTGGCTCGCTTGCCCGACACGCCGAACCGCAAGCTGCTCTATCTCTGGGCGCGCTACCTGGTGGCGCGCGAGTCGTGAGCAAGCCGATGTCGGATTCGCCCTTCAACAAGCTAACCGGCGCTGTGCGGCAGTTCGCCGCCGCTTTCCGCGCGGGGCCGGATGGAGCGGGCTGGGACGATCCTGCCGCCCTGGCCTTGCGCGAGTCGCTGTTCGCGCGCTATCCGTTTACCGAGGAGGCCAAGGTCTACCTGCGCCGCCACAGCCACATCGCCGTGCGCGACCTGCACAGCACCAGCGGCGGCGGCTACTGGGACCCCGGCCGCCAACTCGTTTTCCTCAACACCGCGCAGGACGAAGCCGCGCTGCACGAGCACGCCCACGTCTGGTGGCACGAGCGCCGCCTGCTGCCCGGCCAGGCCGGCGGCATGATCGACGCCGTAGTGCGCTTCAGCGAGGACGGCGACCCGCGCTACGCCCAGGCGCACAAGCTGGCCTACGATTACGTCCACGGCATCCCCGCGCAGGGCTGGGCCGGGATGCTGGTCGAGCGCAACGACTGGGAGATGTTCGCCGGGCTTGCCAGCGGCACCATGGGCGACATGCGCCTCCTGCCGCCCTACGTCCGCGAGTTTTACGTCGGCCTCTTCCAGATGCCCGCGGGCAGGTAAATCAAGCATAGCTCTATAGCACGGTACGCGATTCTCTTCCAACCCCCAGGCGACCGGGATTCGGGGGACACGGCTATCCCTTGTGCCATCTTGTCTCTTGCCCCCACTCTCCGCAATCCTCCACACACCTGGACTCCGAGCAAGACATTGGCGTGTGCATCCGCACCTGCGGTATAGCGATAGCGAAGACACAGAAACTGTACAGGATATGCACAATCGAAACAGCCATCGTTTTGATAAATCTCTTTACGATTAAATTATATATAAACTGAAATCCTCTATATTATTGACTTTATCGCCTAACGGTCGTATCATAAGCAGGACAGTGTTCCGCGCCGTCCAGGTTCCGCATCTCGCATAATCCATCACTAGTTAACCTTTTTGCGTCCCCATCCCGCGTGCACCAGAGCGGCGCGTTCGCGTGTGCCCTTATTTCTAGCTAAGGAAGGAGGCTTTCGGGGACTGCTCATCAACCAGGCACGGATCATCGGCAACCTATGGCCGGGTCTTGGACCCACGCAGTATGCGCCCGGTTGGCGGGCCGTGGGGACAAAGCAGAGGAATGGTATAGTGCTCCTCGTCGCTTTACACCCACTGATGCACCAATGACAATTACCACACTCCTGGAGGTATTTCATGAAGGCGTTGAAACTCGCGTTGTTCGCAATTCTGTTGGCCCTGGCGCTGACCCCGGCGCTGACCCCGCTAGCCCTGGCCGCCCCCACCACCCAGGTCGTGACGGATTCCGACATCACCCGCCAGCCGGAGAACACCCCACCGACCAATAACTGGGTGCTCTACACGCGCAACGCCGGCACCGGCACGTTCGTGGCCGGGCCGGCCACGCCGCCCGCCGGGGCCGGCAGCCTCCAACTGGACACGCCTACCGGAGCCGACAAGGTCTTCCTGTTCAACTATGACCACATCGGAACCCGACTGGCCGACATCGACGCCATGAGCTACTACACCTACCGCACTACGGGATCGTTGCAGCAGGTCACGGCGCTGAACATGGAAGTCGATTACAACGGCCCCAATGTTGCGGGCGGCTTTACAACGCTGGTCTTTGAGCCTGTCTACAACACCGATCAGGGCGCGGTCGTATCCGGCCAGTGGCAATACTGGGACGCCTTCAACGGCGGCAACGCGACCTGGTGGTCCACGAAAAACATCCCCGGCGTCTGCGCCTTCACCTGCTACGTTTCCTGGGCCGATATTGTGGCCGCGAATCCCGACGCTACCATTCTGGGCGGCTTCGGCGTCAACCAGGGCAGCGGGAATCCGGGCCTCGTCACGGCGGTCGATGCCCTCACGTTTGGTGCGTCGGGCAACACTGTGACCTATGACTTCGAGCTTTATCACGTCGCCACGAGCCAGGAGCAATGCAAGAACGGCGGCTGGCAGACCGTGACGCGCGCCGATGGGTCGTCCTTCCGCAACCAGGGCGATTGCATGCAGTACGTGAACACGGGCCGGTAGCGCAGGCAGCGTACCGCATACAAGGAGCCTGCCTCCGTGAGGAAGCAGGCTCCCGCTTTGTAGCGCGCAGGACTATGTGCCGCAATTAGCAAGCGTGCGTTAACCTAGCAGCCGCCCGATCTGCGCCGTATGCGTGCGTTCGTGCCAGAGGGTGCGGCGGAGGACTTTGCGCGCGGACCACGACTCGCCGCTCCATTCGCAGATCCGCCCATCGCCGATCAGGGTGGGCAGCCAGGCGCGGGTCTGCGCGCGGACGTAATCGAGGGCACGCAGCGAGTCCGCCGGGAGATCGGCCTGCTCCAGACCGAGATTACCGAAATACCAGCGTTCGGCGGTCGCCATATGCTGCAAGAGGCTGGTGATGGAAGCGCTCTGGGCGGCCGGGTGGCGCGCCGCCAACGCCGCCGGGGAGAGGCCCGTCACGAGGCCGGCGAGATCCTGGCGGGTGTAGGTCAGCAGGCGGAGGCCCGTGTCCACGTCGGCAGGGGTTAGGGGCCGCCGGTCGTCAGCGAACAGGGCGTTGACCCAGTAGTCGCCTTCGCCGATGTAGCCGTGGAAGACTTCCGCAACCTGGACGGATACCTCAGAAGCCGGCGCGACCGGCCCCGCGCCGTGCTGCGCGAGCCAGGCAAAATAGGCGCGGATCGCGGCGGGGGCGGCGGCCACGGCAGCGGTCTCGCTGTCCGCCGAGGCAAAGCAGCCGGGCAGGTCCAGCACCCAGGCCAGCCAGCGGTACGGCTCAATATCTTCGACGCCCAGGTGATAGGCCATCGCGGGCTGCTAATCCTCCCCCATGTCCTGTAGCTCGACAAACAGCGAGGCCGTCCAGGTCATTGGCCGGGCGCCGAGCGGGGCGCCGGTGTGCGGCTCGTAGTACTCCCAGAAGCCGGGGTCGCCGTCCTGCCGCTGGTAGCCGGGCGGGCGCTTGGGCACCGAGGGCCAACTAACGGCGACGATGGCGCTGTCCCAGAGCCAGGCGTGGGCATATTGCCGGCTGGAGGGCGTGGTGAAGTGGTCGTCGAAGCTGTTCAGTTCCATCACGCCCATAGCGGCCAGGCGCACGGCGGCGGGGTCGGCGCCCTCGGCAACCATCGCCAGGGTGCTGAGGCGCAAGGCTTCGGCCCCGGCCTCGCCCCGTTCGCGCAAGCCGCGCACCACCAGCCAGTTCGTCACCGGCCAGGATGGCCCCGACCAGTAGCGCTCGGAACTGAAGACCGGGCTGTCGAGCGAAGTCGAGGGGATGGGCACCGGCGAGGCGAATTCTTCGGGGTCGTGCAGGTGCTCCAACAACAGCCGGGCCTGGCGGGCATCGGCGATCTCGGCCAGCAGCGGCATGAAGCCGGAAACCGTGGGAATGGGCAATTGCCGCTTGCCCCGGCTGTCGTAGCTGTAGAAAAAGCAATCGGCAATATCCCAGAATTTATCGCGCATGGCCTCGGCCATCGCGGCGGTTCGCTCGCGATTGCGGTTGGCCTGCTCGCGCAGGGCCGCGGCGTCGGCGCCGCCCTGCTCGGCCAGGGCCTCCTCCAGTTGGGCCAGGTCGCGCAACGACGCAGCCAGCAGGCTGTTGAAGAGCACGTCTTGCAGCAAGAACGGGCTTTCGGCGATGATGGCCCGCTGGTCGTAGTTGTGCTTCTTGAAGAGCGCCATCAGGCCGAAGTAGGCCGTGTAGTCCCGCGTGGTGGGGCGGTGGGCGGCGTTGACGTGGACGGTGTCGGCGCGGCCAAAGGTCTCGACGGGCAGCCCGGTCTGCTCGATATAGGCCCGCGTGCTGTCGATCAGCCAGTCGAAGGCGGGCGAGTTGTCCGTGCCGGTCTCCCAGGGGTGCAGGCAGAGCACCAGGTGCTCGTTCCAGGGGTCGCGCTCGCGGAAGAGCCAGTCATGGTAGCGCTCCAGCCCGGCGGCAATGGTGTGGAAGTCGGCGGCGTGGGCCGCCTGCGCCGCCGGGCCGATTTTGCGGAAGACCTCCCAGGCGCACAGGCCCATGATCGGCGGCTGGGTGATGCCCGAAGTGCGCAGCGCGGTCGGCCCGCTGATGGCCTCGGTGACGCCCCAGTCGTCGGCGTCGGGCCGGTAGCCGTGCTGCCCCTCCATAAACCGGATCTGCGGCAGCATGCCGTTGGCCCACTGGCAGGAAAAGATGGCCCGTAATTCGTTGATCGCCCGCAACGTCCCGTAGCTCGACTCGCTCACTCTGCCCCTCCCTCTGTGCGATACCCATATAGAAGGCAAACGAGCGGCCGAAGCCATTTGCGACGGCCGCTTGCCGGTGCGTAGGCTGTTATGGTACAACAGGATGCGTGCCCTGAGTCTATGCCGTCGCTCAGTGCCCCGCACCATACTCAGCATTGACACAGGGAGACCACATGGGAACCAGCGATATTTATCGGGATAAACTGGAGCAGGCGAGCGCGCTGCTCAAGCAGCAGGACATCGACCTCTGGCTGCTGTTCGTGCGCGAGACGGGCACGCTCAACGATCCCAGCCTGCCGCTGATCTGCGACCTCAGCTTCACCTGGGAGACGGCTGTGATGATCAGTGCTACCGGGCGCCACACCGTGCTGGCGGGCCTGCACGACTGCGACAACGTGCGCGCCACCGGCCTGTTCTCGGAAGTGGTTCCCTATACCGACAGCATGACGGCGGCCTTCCGCGAATTGCTGGCCGCATACGACCCGCGCCGCATCGCGCTGAACTACTCGCCCAGTGACCCCTCCGCCGACGGCCTGACCCACGGCATGTGGCTGCTCCTCGGCCAGATGCTGGCCGGGACGCCTTATGCCGACCGCCTGGAAAGCTCGGAAACGTTCCTGGGCCGCTTCCGCGCCACCAAGACGCCCAGCGAACTGGCCCGGATGCGCGCCGCTCTGCGCGCCGCCGAAGAGATCTGGGCCACGACCGCTGCCTTCCTCAAGCCGGGCCAGAGCGAGGTCGAGGTGGCCGCATTCATGCACGGCGAATTGGACCGGCTGCGGCTCTGGACCTCCTGGGAACGGGACTTCTGCCCCATCGTCCACGCCGGGTCGGACTCGACCACCGGCCATGCCCGGCCCGGCGAACGGCGCATCACCCCCGGTCGTCTGGTGAACATCGACTTTGGCGTGCTCAAAGACGGCTACTGCACCGACCAGCAGCGCATGTGGTACTGCCGCACGCTGGGCGAAAAGACGGTGCCCGCCGAAGTCACCCGCGCCTTCGACACCGTGGTGGGCGCGATCCAGGCCGCCGCGACCGTGTTACGCTCCGGCATCCGCGGCTACGAGGTGGACGCTATCGCCCGCCGCTTCGTGACTGACGCGGGCTACCCCGAATACCAGCACGCGCTGGGCCACACCGTGGGCCGCACCACGCACGACGGCGGCCCCCTGCTCGGCCCGCGCTGGGACCGCTACGGCACCACCCCCGAAGGCGTGATCGAGGCCGGGCAGATCTACACACTGGAACTCGGCGTGGACACGCCCCAGGGTTACTGCGGCCTGGAAGAAGAGGTCCTGGTGACGGACCACGGCTGCGAATTCCTCTCCGCCCCGCAGATGGAACTCATGTTTATCGAGTGACGCGGCCCCAACGGAGGCGAGCAACTATTCAGGCGCCGCCGGATGATCCGGCGGCGCCTCGTTTATGCCCGTGTAACGGTCACTGCTGGATAAAAACCGGCGCCGGGGCTCAGGATCGGAAGAATCACGAAAGGCGCTTTTCGAACCAGTGGTGGGCATACCGCTCGTCGTTGAAGGGCGCGACTTCCTGATATCCGCTCTCCCGGTACAAATGGATGGCTTCGTTCAGCGTGCGGTTCGTTTCCAGGTGCAGGACGGCGACGCCCATCTCCCTGGCGTGGCGCTCCAGTTCCTGAAGCAAACGCCGGCCCAGCCCCAGACCACGGGCGCGCTGCGCGACCCACATGCGCTTGATCTCCGCGGGAGCGTTCGCGTGCAGCTTCAACGCGCCACAGCCCACCGGCTCTTCGCGCAGCCGGGCGACGAGCAGCAGGCCGCGCGGCGGCGTAAGTTCGTGCGCATCTGCGGAAATGCTGCGGGCGGGATCGAACCCGGCCTCGAAGCGCTCGCCCAATTCGGCGAAGTACTGCGCCAAGCACCACCGGGCGTCCGGGCTGGTGGGATCGGCGGCGCCGATCTGCACCATTGAGGCGATCAGCAGCCGCTCGATCTGCGCCATGGCCGCGGCCAGCTTGACGCGCTCCCGCTCGCCCAGCGGCTCCAGCAGCGAACGGGCAAACGTATCGGCCCGCTCATCCAGTTCGGATCGCTCACGCAGGCCGGCGTCGGTGAGATGGACCTGGCGCACCCGGCCATCGTGCCCGCTGGCCGCCACCGTAACCAGGCCCTGCCGCTCCAGCGAACGCAGCAGGCGGCTGACGTAAGCGGAATCCAGCCCCAACCGGCGCCGGAGCGCACGCACGGTAGCACCCTGTTCGCCAATCTCCCAGATCAGTCGTGCTTCGCCAAGCGGATGGTCGCGACCCAGGAAGTGGTCGTTTAATACGCCAATGCGCTCGGTCATGGTTCGATTAAAGCTGCGCACCTGTTCAACCAGTGGCAGGGTCTCAACCGGCATGTCCATAACAAACCTCCAGACGTGCTCAAACAACTGCCTCTCATTATCTGATTATAGTCAGATAATTTGGACGATGCAAGAGGATCTACGCACGAGATCAGCCGATGGTCGCCGTATGAGGTTTCGCCACAATGGGTTTTGCGCGATAAAAAACCGGCACCGCTGGACAGAGCGGTGCCGGGTTCAGGAAGGAGCGAAGATCATGCGGCGCATGTGCATGGGTCCTCGTACCTGTTACGACGCCTGATGCCACGCCAATATTACAGCGGGCGACGGGCGGCGATTTGTTGCACTGGGAGCGGTATGGTATAATCAGCACGCACGTTATAGCCTGCCCATGGACGGGTCCACGAAGTGCGGTAGGCACGCCAACAGGGAGATTCGGTTATTTATATGGGTAGTAATCCCGAGACAGACGCGCAAAAGATTGCTGGAAACGGTCCTGCCACAGAGACGAAAGAGAACCACCGGGCCGCCGCGCCGGTGCCCTGGGCCGAGCAGCCGGGCATCTTGCCCGCGGTGGACGCGGCGGGCAAGCCGCTCGCCACGGCGCCGGGGATTTCGGTCTTCTTCCCCGCGTACAACGACGGCGGGACGATTGCCAGTATGGTGCTGGAGGCGCTGCACACCTGCGGCCGCGTGACCAACGACTACGAAGTCATCGTCATCGACGACGCCAGCACGGACTACACGCCGGAGATCCTCGACGACCTGGCGGCGCAGAATCCGCATGTGCGCGTCATCCACCACCAGCAGAACGCGGGCTACGGCGGCGCACTGCGCTCCGGCTTCCAGGCGGCGAGCAAAGAACTCGTCTTCTACACCGACGGCGACGCGCAGTACGACCCGCGCGAACTCGTGATGCTGCTGTCGCGCATGGGGCCGCGCGTCGATATTGTACAGGGCTATAAGATCGAGCGCCACGACCCGATCTTCCGCATCATCATCGGCCGGGTGTACCACTGGGGCGTGAAGATCCTGTTCGGCCTGCACGTGCGCGACACCGACTGCGACTTCCGCCTGATCCGCAAAAGCGCGCTAGACCGCATCACGCTGGAATCAACCAGCGGCACGATCTGCGTGGAGCTGGTGAAGAAGCTACAGGACAGCGGCGCGCGCTTCGCCCAGGTGCCGGTCCATCATTATCATCGCGTGCATGGGCGGTCGCAGTTCTTCAACATTCCCCGGCTCTGGCGCACCGC
>JAICKM010000174.1 GCA_025927935.1 Chloroflexia bacterium
CCCACGGGTTGAGCCGGCGCCCGCGCCACCGCGGGGTCGCCTTCCCGGGGGGGGGTTGGCCACAGCCCCCCCCGCGCCCCCAATCTTCCAACCAGACCAGAGCAAGCGAGAGGCAAAGGAGGAAACCAAATGCGTAACAGTAAGCGGTGGATGCTGGTGTTGCTGGTTATCGCCGGGCTGCTGCTCCCGGCCTGTGGCGCGACATCCGAATCCGCGACAAACGAAGCCAAACCGGCCAGCGTCGAGCCGATCCCCGGCACGGATCTCAGCAAAGTGATCTTGACCGCGGATGCAGCCAAACGGGTCGACATCCAGACGGCGCCCGCGCGCAATGAACAGGTCAGCGGGGCGCAGCATGAGGTCATCCCCTACGATGCCGTGCTCTACGACGCGCAGGGCGATACCTGGACCTATACCAACCCCGAACCGCTGACCTTCGTCCGGCATCACATCACGGTCGACACCATCGACGGCGACCGGGCGATTCTCTCCGAGGGGCCGCCCGTCGGCATGGCGGTGGTAACCGTCGGGGCCGCCATATTGTACGGCGCTGAGTTCGAGTTTGAGGAGTGACTTCGCAAGGAGGTCTCCGGTCATGATGCGTTGGATCGTTGGATCGAGCTTAAAGCTGCGATTCCTCGTGGTTGCCTGTGCCGCCGCGATGATGTTCTTCGGCGTCCCGCAACTCCAGGGTATGCCCGTGGACGTCTTTCCCGAATTCGCTCCGCCGCGCGTGGAGATTCAGACCCCGTGCCTGGGCCTGACCGCTGAGGAAGTGGAAGGTCTCGTCTCCGTTCCGCTGGAGCAGGCGCTCAATGGAGTGGAGGGGCTGGATGTCATGCGCTCCAAGTCGGTGCCCGACCTGTCGTCCATCGAACTGCTCTTCAAACCGGGAACGGACATTATGCTGGACCGGCAGTTAGTGCAAGAGCGGCTGGCGACGGTGGCGGGAACCCTGCCCACCTGGGCCGCCCCGCCGTTCATGATGCCCCCGGTGGCGACGACAGGGCGCGTCATGAAGATCGGGCTTTCCTCCAAAGACCATACCGTCATGCAGATGTCGATGATCGCCTACTGGACGATCCGCGCCCGGTTGCTGCGGGTGCCCGGTGTGGCGAACGTGCCGATCTGGGGCGAGCAGTTGCAGATGCCCCAGGTGCAGGTTGATCCTGAGCGTTTACGTGCGACTGATGTGACGCTTGACGACGTGATGACGATCACCGCGGACGCCCTGGATGTCGGGCTGTTGCAGTTTTCCAACGGCGCGCTGATCGGCACCGGGGGGTTCATCGATACGCCCAACCAGCGGCTCAGCATCCGCCATGTCTTGCCCATCGTGACCTCGAATGATCTGGCCCAGGTGCCCATTGGCGATAAAAAGAAGAGCGACGGCACGCCGCTGCGCTTGAGTGATGTCGCCAACGTGGTGGAAGACCACCAACCGCTCATCGGCGATGCCGTCATCAACGACGGGCCGGGTCTGTTGCTTATCGTCGAGAAATATCCCTGGGCGAACACGCTGGAGGTGACGAAAGGGGTCGAAGAGGCTCTCGCGGCGCTGCGCCCCGGTCTGCCGGGGATCGTGATCGACTCGTCGATCTTCCGGCCCGCCGACTTCATTCAGACGGCCGTGGGGAACCTCACCAACGCCCTGCTGCTCGGCTGTATTCTGGTGATCCTGGTGCTCGGCGCGTTCTTGTTCGAGTGGCGGACAGCGTTCATCAGCCTGATCGCTATCCCCCTGTCGCTTGTGGCCGGGGGCCTGGTGCTCTACTTCCAGGGCGCGACCCTTAACACGATGATCCTGGCCGGGTTCGTCATCGCCGTGGGGGTGGTGGTCGACGACGCGATCATCGATGTGGAGAATATCATGCGGCGGTTACGGGCCTACCGCCGGGCGGGTAGCACCAAATCGACGACCAGCATCATTTTGGAAGCCTCGCTGGAGGTGCGGAGCGCCATCATCTTCGCCACGCTGATCATCATGCTGGCGGTGGTGCCGGTCTTCTTCATCGGCGGGCTGTCGGGCGCCTTCTTCCAGCCGCTGGTATATTCCTACGGGCTGGCGGTGCTGGCCTCCATGGTGGTGGCGCTGACGGTGACGCCGGCGCTCTGCCTGCTGTTGCTGGGGTCGGCGCCGCTGGTGCGACGGGAGTCGCCGTTGGTGGGCTGGCTGCAGCGGGGCTACGAACGGATGCTGGCCTGGGTGCTGCGCTGGCCGCGGCTGACGGTTTCCACGGTGGTGGTGATCGCGCTGATCGGGGTGCTGGTGTTTCCGCTCATGGGGGAATCCCTGTTTCCCGCCTTCAAGGAGCGCGACTTCCTGATGCACTGGATCAGCAAGCCCGGCACGTCGATTACCGAAGAGGTGAAGATCGTCACGGCGGCCAGCAAGGAGGTGCGGGCCATTCCGGGCGTGCGCAACTTCGGGTCGCATATCGGCCAGGCCCTGCTGGCCGATGAAGTCGCGGGCGTCAACTTCGGCGAGAACTGGGTCAGCATCGATCCGGCGGTGGACTATGATACGACCCTCGCCGCCATCCAGGAAGTGGTGGACAGCCATCCGGGGCTGTACCACAACGTGCTGACCTACTTGAACGAACGCATCGACGAGGTGCTGACGGGGGCCAGCGAGGCGTTTGTCGTGCGCGTCTATGGGCCCGACCTGAAGGGGCTGCACGAAACGGCGGATGCCGTGAAGCAGGCGCTGACCGGGATCGACGGACTGGTGGATTTGCATATCGAACTCCAGACGCAGGTGCCCCAGATACAGGTCGAAGTTGACCTGCCCGCGGCCCAGCGCTATGGGCTGAAACCCGGCGATGTCCGCCGCGCCGCCGCCACCCTGTTGTCCGGCGAAGAAGTGGGCGACATTTTCCGTGATGGGAAAGCCTACGATGTGCAGGTCTGGAGCACGGCGGAAACCCGGAGCAGCCTGACCAGTATTCGCGACCTGTTGATCGATACCCCGAGCGGCCAGCATGTGCGGATGGGCGATGTTGCCCAAGTCCGCATCGCCCCGGCCTCGAACGTCGTGGAACGGGAAAAGGACTCGCGCCGCCTTGACGTGGGCGCGAACGTGCGGGGCCGGGATATCGGCGCGATTGCCCACGACATCGAGCAGCGCTTGCAGACGGTCCAGTTCCCGCTCGGCTATCATGCCGAGGTGCTCGGCGAGTACACGGAGCGCCAGGCGGCGGAGAGAAATCTACTTGGCCTGGCCCTGGCCGCGGCCGTCGGGATCTTTCTGCTGCTGCAACTGTCGTTCGGAAGCTGGCGGCTGGCGACGCTCTCCTTCCTGACGCTGCCCTCAGCCCTGGTGGGCGGGCTGCTGGCCGCGTTTGTCGCGGGCGGCATCATCTCGCTCGGCTCGCTGGTCGGCTTCTTCACCGTCTTCGGGATCGCCGCCCGCAACGGCATCTTGATGATCAACCACTACCAACACCTGGAGCGCTACGAAGGTGAACCCTTTGGCATGGGACTGGTGGTGCGCGGCGCGCGGGAGCGGTTGGCGCCGATCCTGATGACGGCACTGGCTACCGGACTGGCCCTGGTGCCGCTGGTGATCACCGGTGAAATTCCCGGCCACGAGATCGAATACCCCATGGCGGTCGTCATTCTGGGCGGGCTGGTCACCTCCACGGTGCTCAACCTGTTCATTATCCCCGCCATCTACCTGCTGTTTGGGCGGGACAAGAACGTGGCCGCCCCGGCGCCGGCCATCCCGGCGGGCGGAGAGTGACCCCGCATTCAAGGCGTGCGCTGCTACAGGACAGTTGAACGACGCTTGCCTATCTGACGCCGGTCGGATGGCAGATAGGCAAGCATCAGAGAAGCGACAGGGCGGCGGCCTCGGCGGCAGTCGCCCGGCTGCTTCTACAACAGGAGTTTCACTTCACCGCGGTCGGAAAACAGCAACGGGCCATAAGAAAAGGAGACTGAGATGCGCGGCCTTCACATCATCTCGCTAGCAAGTGCATTGTTTCTAATGATTTCGACGGCGGCGTATGCTGCGGCGCTCCACCCGGCAGCGTCGCCCATGAGTGAGACCCTCGCGCAAGATTATGAGGACTTCAACCCCAACAATTTCGACCACCCGACGCAAATCGATAACCCGTGGCTGCCGTTCACGCCGGGGCGGCAGTTGACGTACGACGGCTTCACCGTGGAGGACGACGGTAGCCTCTTGCCGCATCGGGTCGTGCGCAGCGCCACCGACATGACCAAGGTGATCAACGGCGTCCGGACGGTCGTCGGCTGGGACGCGGACTACAGCGACGGCGTATTGAAGGAATCCGAACTGGTCTTCCGGGCCCAGGACAACGACGGCAACGTGTGGCACTTTGGAGAATACCCTGAAGTATACGAGGAAGGCACGATCACCCCCAACCAGGTCTGGCTGCACGGCTTTGAAGATGCCCACGCCGGGATCGCGATGTGGGGCAACCCGCAGGTCGGTACGCCGAGCTATTCCGAAGGGTGGGCGCCCGCAGTGGACTGGACAGATCGCGGAAAGATCGATCAGGTGGGCCAGAAGACTTGCGTTCCCGCGGGCTGTTACGACGACGTGCTGGTGATCGCCGAGAGTAGCCGCACGGAGCCGAACGCGGAACAGATCAAGTACTATGCGCGCGGCGTGGGCTATGTGCGGATCGGCTGGCGCGGGACCGGCCCGCAAAGCAAGGAGACGCTGGAACTGACCTCAGTCAAGCTCCTCAGCGCGGAGGAACTGGCAAAAGTCCGCGCGACGGCGCTGGCGCTGGAGCAGCGCTCCTACCAGAACAGCCCAACCGTGTTCGCGCTTACCACGCCAATCGAGTTGCCGCCGAGTGTGAGCCGTCCGGTCATCCCAAGCGACGGCGGCGCGCCCGGCATGCCACGGACCGGAGGGTCCGGTGGGCCGGGCAACCCCTGGGTGGTCATCGGGTTCATGCTCGGGCTGCTGGGGGCTGCGGCCGGCATGGCTCTACGGCGCAGGGCGGAGTGGCGCTAGTCGCCGCTACAGTACGCCGGCAAACCCCGGCGGTGAACGTGACACGCGTTAGAAATGTAGTGAGGAGGGCATTCCGCTCCACGGTACAGGTGATTACGACAATCGGGAAGAGGGGGCGTATTGCACGCACTCGTTGTTCTCGCGGCCATCAACACGCCTAGCGCGCGAGAAAGGATGCTTCGATGTTTAGAGTAGAGCGCGGCCGGTCTGCTTTCCTGAGCGCTTTTATGACGCTCCTGATGCTCTTGACAAGCGCGGGAGTCGCCCTGGCGGACCCTATTGACGATACCAGCACGCCTCCTGAGGATACCGTCGATAATCACTCTTTGCCATGCTCGCAGCCGGTGGAATTTAATCGCCACGCGTTCCCGAACCAGCCGGCGATCGACAACCAATGGTCACCCTTTGTGCCCGGCACGCAGTTCATCCTGGAAGGGCGCGCCAACCGGGGCGGTGGCCCGCTGCCCCATCGCGTGGTACTGACCGTCACCGACCTGACCAAGGTGATCAACGGCGTGCGCACGGTCGTCTCCTGGGATCGCGACTACGGCGAGGCTGGGCTGGCACCGGACGCGCCCGATGTCGAGGACCCGGAAACGCTCTTCAGTCCGCTCAAGCTCCAGGAGTCGGAGCTGACCTTTAACGCGCAGGACGAGGACGGCAATGTCTGGAACCTGGGCGAGTACCCGGAGGAGTACGAGAACGGGCATCTGACCGGCGCCCCTAATACCTGGATTCCCGGCGTACAAGGCGCGAAAGCGGGCCTGCTCATGCGGGCTCATCCGCGGACGAAGACGACCCGCTACGTGCAAGGCTACTCGCCACGCATCGACTTCCTGGACTGCGCCAAGGTGTTCCAGACACACCAGCGGGTCTGTGTTCCGGCCAACTGCTACTCGGATGTGCTCGTCACCGACGAAAACAGCCCGCTCGCTCCGGAGGACGGCCACCAGCGCAAGTTCTACGCGGCGGGGGTCGGCAATGTGCAAATTACCGCCGTAAATGACCCGGAAGGCGAGACGCTGGTCCTGGTCAAGATCAACCATCTCGGCACCCGCGCCCTGGCGACGATCCACCGCAAGGCGCTGGAACTGGACAATCGCGGCTACCAGATCAGCGCGGTGTACCGCCACACCGAACACGCCCGGTAAGCTGCCGATTGTAATCTGCTGAGCTGTCCTGTTGGGCGGTTCGGAGAGACGTTGTCCCTCCGAACCGCCTCGAACTGTACCGTTCCGCGGCACCCGACACATATTTGTCTTTGGGTTGTCTGCTGTAACCTGATTGCGGCTATCAGATGCGCTTAACTTCCGCTATACCGTTATCGGAGGCGCGGCCAGTCCTGACTATCACAAGGAGGCAGTTATGTTGAGATTACACCGTGGGCGCTGGGGTATTAGAGTCATACTGTTTCTCGGCGCACTGGCGTGCACCATGCCCGGCGTAACGGGCGCCACGCCTGTCCGCCAGGTCGGGTTCGATCCGGCCAACTTTGTATCGCAGGTCGATAACCCGTACTTTCCGCTGAAGCCGGGCACGACATGGATCTACGAAGGCAGTCGCGAAGGCCATGCCCAGCGCGCTGTCATGACTGTGACCAATGCAACCAAGATGATCCTGGGTGTCCAGTGTCTCGTCATCCAAGACGACGTCACGGAGGAGGGTCAGATAGTTGAGCAGACCCAGGATTGGTACGCCCAGGATAAGGCCGGTAATGTCTGGTACTTCGGGGAAAGCTTCAAAGAGCGTCAAGATGACGGTAGCTTCAGCACTCAGGGTTCCTGGGTGGCGGGCGTCGACGGTGTGCAGCCGGGGATTATTATGGAAGGGCAACCGCGCATCGGCGACAGCTATAATCAGGAGCGGGCGAGCGGAGTTGCCGAGGATATGGCGCGGGTAATCGGACGGGGCGAGTCCGCCACGGTGCGTTACGGCACGTTCAGTAATGTTCTGGTTACGGAAGAATCAACGCCGCTGGAGCCAGGCTACGTCGAGCATAAGTACTACGCGCCCGGCGTCGGCAATGTGCTGATACTGGCAACCCAGGGTGGACAAGAGCGCATGGAACTCGTGAGCATGGCAGCGACGCCGCCCGGTATGCCGCGCACAGGCGGGGCCGGGTGGCCGGTTTCCCTCTGGGCGTTGCTGGAGGCGCTGCTCGGCGTGCTGAGTGTGGTGGGAGGCGTGGCTTTGCGGCGCAGGCGGGCTGTGTCCGTATCCATCTAAGCAGCAGGGTCGCTTGCCGTAGCCATGGCCGGCGACCGAACACCAGGCGCTTCGTGCCCGCGGCGGGTGTGCTGTATCACGAAGCGCCACGCCGGCGGCCAGCGGGATCGCGCGTGCGCGCGGTCATGCGCCTGACTATCCTCTTCCCAATTTTCGCTCGCGCAGTATGTCCGGCCTGGCCCGCGCGTGTCGTGCCGGCACCCCCCAGGACGACGATTTGTTCCCTGCAACTTTATCCGTACACATTCGTTGTTGACTCAGGCACGGTTATTAACTGGACCCGGCGGACCCTGGAGGACGGTCCAGGACAACTTTTGTTGTCCTGTCCGGGGGATGCCGGCGGGGGATTCCCTAGTGGCGGCAGGCCGGAACAAGGAGACAGCGATGATACGCCGCATCGGTGCGTTGGGACTGTTTGCGTTGCTCATTAGCAGCAGTGTTAGAATGATGGCTCCCGATTCTGCACACGCGCTGGCGGCCGCTGCTGTCTTGCCGGTTGCCACGGCCACGGTGACGTGCGGCGCGAGCCCGGGCATTGTGCCCGCGGCGGCGCCCCCTGGCTACAGCAGTTTTGAGAGTGTGTCCGCAGTGGCCCCAAATGATGTGTGGGCCGTCGGCAGCTATTATAAGCTGGATCGCGGACTGCGGGTACCCCTGGCGGAGCATTGGGACGGCAGCGCCTGGACGCAGATTCCCACGGCTCCCGATGCCGACCTGGGCGAATTGTACGGGGTGGCGGCCGTCGCAACCGATGACGTGTGGGCGGTGGGCTACAGCCCTTATAGCATTGCCAGTAGGCGGCCGCTGGTTGAGCACTGGGACGGCACACAGTGGCGCACGGTCCCGACTCCCGACGTGCCTGGCCCGCAGAGTGATCTTAATGCGGTCACGGCCATTGGGCCGGACGATGTGTGGGCTGTCGGTTCCCATACCGGCCTGTCCACGCCCCACCCCTTGATGTTCCACTGGGATGGGCAGGCGTGGCACGAGGTGCCGGCGCCCGCCGGCGCCGATCTGGGCGTGTGGCAGGCCGTGTCCGGCACGGCGGCCAACGATATCTGGGCCGTCGGGCTGTCCTACAGCGCCGCCTATAGTGCCCCGGCGCCGCTGGTCGGCCATTGGACCGGCAGCCAGTGGACAGTCGTGTCGCTGCCCGGTTCGGTCTCTGAAGCCGGCGTGTTGCGCGGCGTGTTTGCCCGTACCCCGACCGATGTCTGGGCGGTGGGCTCCACGAATGCCACCGGGACGCCCGCGACCTCTACCGGGGGCCTGGTCTTGCACTGGGATGGCCGCCAGTGGGTGCAGATCACCGACTCCGTGCTTACCTACATCAATAATCTCCAGGGCATCCTGGCGCTGGCCACGAACGATGTGTGGGTCGTGGGCGCCCAGGGCAGCATCGGTTCGTCCTTTCCGCCGGCAGGCCAGCCTATCCTGATCCATTGGGATGGCACCGCCTGGCGGGAAGATACCAGTCTCTCTGCTGTGACAGGCGGTTTCAATGCGATAACCGCAACGGGTGACAGCGGACTGTGGGCGGTGGGGGCACAGGACACCGCGCGGACGCTGACTGCGCAGTTCCATAGTGGGCAGTGGGCAGTGCGCCCCACGCCCGATGTCGGGCTACCAGACGCCCAGTTCGGCGCCGTCGATGCGCGCACCCCGGATGACATCTGGGCGGTGGGGCAGTATCAGATGGTGGGCAACTCCAGCCTCGCTTATCCCCTGCGGGAACACTGGGACGGCCGGCGCTGGAATTTCGTTCCGGATGATAGTAATCTTAGCGGCGATATCCGGTTGACCAGCGTGACCACACTCGCCGCCGATAATGCTTGGGCGGTCGGGGTACTCGGCGACGGCCTGGGATTTTATGGGATCCTGATTCAGCACTGGGATGGCGGGCAGTGGCGGACGGTTGAGTCAACCACTCCCCTTGATTCCACCGATTCCGGGCTGTTCGGCGTGGACGCCGTGACCGCGGATGACATCTGGGCCGTGGGTCGCAATCAGGGGGCGCCGCTGAGCCAGCACTGGGACGGCACGCGCTGGACAACCGTCCCCTTGCCCAATTCCCCCACGGCGACACTACGCGCGGTGGTTGCGGTTGCCCATGATAACGTCTGGGCCGCGGGCGACTATCTTGCGCCCGGCAATATACACACGCCCTGGATCGTGCACTGGGATGGCGCCACCTGGACCGAGGTCGCCGTGCCCGCGGGCGGCACCGGCAGCCTGCGCGCCCTTGCGGCGACCTCCGCGGGCGATATCTGGGCCGCCGGCACGACCGGGGATCAGGTTGCGGGTGACAGCCTGATCCTGCACTGGGACGGCACCGCATGGCGGCGGGTTCCTAGCCCCAATGGCAGCGGACCCCTATCCGGCTTGTCCTCCCTCAGTGTAGTGGCTGCGGACGACGCCTGGGCGGTGGGCAGCAGCAGAAACGGCCCGTTCAGCGCGCCCACGGAGGCCATTGTCCTGCACTGGGACGGCAGCCAGTGGCAGCGCGTGGCAAGCCCGGCACTGGCTGGGCAGCCGACCGGCCTGACCGGCGTGGCGGCCCTCGGCCCCGGTGATGTCTGGATGGTCGGTACCCATAGGTACGATGCCACGGGCACGCTACGGATTGCCCACACCGGGCGCTTCAGCGACGTGCAACTGGGCGACTACTTCTACACGCCGGTGAATTACCTGGTGACACACGGGATCGTTAGCGGCTACGACGACTGTACTTTCCTCCCCGGGGCCAACACCACGCGCGGCCAGTTGGCGAAGATTATCGTCGGCGCCGAAGGTTGGCCCCGGTTGGCACCGCGCCAGCCGGACTTCGTTGATGTCAAACTGGGCAGCCCGTTCTACGCCTATATCGAGACGGCGTATAACCATGGAATCGTCAGCGGCTACGCGGATGGCACCTTCCGGCCCGGCGCGAATGTGACACGCGGTCAGGTGAGCAAGATGATCGTGCGGGCGCAGGGCTGGGCGCCCCAGACGGCGGGCGGCCCGCACTTCGGCGATGTGCCGCCCGCCAGCCCGTTCTACGCGGCGATTGAGACGGCTTACGCGCACGGACTACTCAGCGGCTACGCCGACGGCAGCTTCCGGCCCGGCAATAGCGCGACGCGCGGCCAGATCAGCAAGATTATCTACCTGGCCTTGACCGGCCCGCCAGCAACGGCCACACCGGCGCCCGCACTACCGGGGAAACGGGACAAATAGCCCTCGCCGGTGATACAGTGTGCGGCCTCCTCACCCGGTGAGGGGGCCGCACACTGTTCCGATGTCCCGGCGGCTCTAGCAGCCTGTCGGAGACAACGGTTTTCGCCCCGAGTGGCTGTCTTTCCGTGAAAATCTTCCCTACTGGGGGACCGTTTTAGGCCCAGAAGTGAATGGTTCACCCCACTTTAGGGGTTAAAATCCCCAAGTCGGGGTTGGCGAGTTTCTCTCCGACAGGCTGCTAGGTGCTGGGATGGGGCGCGCACCAGCGGCGTGGCCCACACCGGATAAGGCGTCTCTCCGGGCGGTGTCATCCACTGGTTGGTCGCCAGGTCGAACACGAACTCGCCGGACACGCTCGGGTTGCGCGGCACGACCGTGACCAGGGTGCCCATGACATTAGCGATGTGCACGTAAATATCACGCACTTGC
>JAICKM010000909.1 GCA_025927935.1 Chloroflexia bacterium
CGCCACTGGAGATCGATCCAGGGCTGCGCGAGATGCATTTTGGGCGCGTCGAGGGTTTGACCGATGTGGAATGGAAGGACTGTTTCCCCGAACTGCTGGCCGGGTGGCACCAACTCGACGATCTGGACTTCGGCTGGCCGGAAGGCGAAACCCGCCGCGCGTTCTATAACCGCATTGACACGGCCATCGGCGGGATCGTGGCCCGCCAACCACCGGGCGCAAACGCCGTCATCGTGGCCCACGGCGGCGTGATTTCCAGCTACCTGTCCCACCTCACCACCGGCGAATGGCACCACTGGCGGCGCTTCTCGGTGGGCAATTGCAGCATCACCCATGTGACTCTGGAGCCGGAGCGGCACACGCCGCCCGCGATGTCCTGCCTGCTGCGCTTTAACGAGACCGGCCACCTGGACGACCCCGATGTGGAGGCCGTAACCGGCGAGGAGGATACCGGGAGCGCCGCCTAGCCGTTCGTGTTCAAGAGGAAGCGCAACAACCCGAACTCCGGCGGCAGCCAGTCCAGGACAAAGGTGAAGGGGCGGGCCACGGCGGGCGCGAGCGCCGATTGGCGCACGGCATCGGAGAGGCCGGGGACGGGAAAGAGCGTTGCCACCATGATGATCACGGCGAGCAGCAGCAGCATCTGGAACACGCCGAGCAGCGCCCCCAGCAAGTGATCGGCCCAGCCCAGGAACAGCAAGCCCAGGGCCGTGCGCAGCACCGAGGCCACAATGCCCACGGCCAGGCTGACCCCCACCACGATCAGGACAAAGGCGATGATGTTCGCCAGGTTCTCGTCGGCGACCAGGCCGCCGCCTTCGGGCGGGTGGAGGAAGGCGGCCACGGCCTTGTAGTTGGCCCCGGCCAGAAAGATGGCGAGCACCAGGCCGAAGGTCGCCGCGATC
The DNA here is from genome assembly GCA_025927935.1 of Chloroflexia bacterium. The sequence goes on from JAICKM010000909.1 coordinate 906, forward strand.
TGGCGGATCAGGCCCCAGAACAGGCCGAGCAGTGCGCTGACGACAATGGCCGTCAGGATGGTTACGTCGACCCAGTTCAAGGCTGCTTCCAGGGGGTGTCTTCCGACTCGAAGCGGGCGATGCGCGCCGCGACCTCGGCGGGGATGGGAGCCACGGGGCCGCTGGCGCCGGGCTGCAACCAGATGTTGACCGCCCAGTTGTCTTCCGGCGGCACGCGCAGATCCCACACCGGCATGATGCTCGCGCCCTTGATCGCGGCCCCTTCGGCGCCCGCCGGGGCGGGGCAGATCCAGACCGCTGCGGGTCGCTCCCAGCCCATGCGGATGGTGAGGCCGGGCTGTGGATCGATGAGCGCCACGCTGGTGGTGTCGGCGGCGATGCCGCGCACGCCATAGCCGCCGCGCTCGCGCACCCCGTCGAACTCGTAGGCCGGGTGATCTTCGCCCGCCGCCACAGCCTGCGGGCTGAGGGCAAAGCAGAACTCGACGCCGAAGAAGATTTGCAGCGCCTTTTCGTTCGGGTTGTCGAGCCGGTAGTGGATGCTGATTTCACCGCCGGGCCGGCTCAGCGTCAGCCGCTTGAGCAGCGTGACCGGCGTCACCCGCTTGGCGCCCTTGATGCCACCCGCGCTCCGCAGAGTCACCGCCTGCTGGTCGCGCGCCGGGGCGTAGTGCATGGCCTCGAACGATCCGGCCAGGAAGGTGCCCAGTTCGCGGGCCACGCCGAGCGCAAAATCGCGCTGGCGCACCGTGAGCGGCAGGAAGTGGTCGCCCAGGCCCGACGGCGCGGCGGGGCCGAGGGTTGCCATGACCTCCGGCGTCTGGCCCACGGCGGCCAGCACGGCAGGGCCGGAGCTAATGGCGGCGCCGGGCGCACTCATCAGGTGCTGGACCGGCCCGCCGTCGAGCGCCAGATCCCAGGTGGTCCAGCGCCCGCCCTGCGCCGGGTCGAGCGCGAGGCGCGATTCGCCGTTATCCAGGACCAGGATGGGCCGGCCGTTCGCCACCTCTTCTGTGCAATGTACCAATGATGGCGCGGTCTCATTCGTCTGCATGAAACCAGTCTACCATAAGCACTGGAGAGCGTCAACGCGCGTGGCCTTATATCCGTTCATTCGCACCGCAGAGGCGCCGAGGACGCGGAGATCTTAAAATGAGTGTGGTTTATGATCTTCCTGGCGTTTCTGTTGCGCCCTGCAAGCGACGCAACGCGCAGCATGGCCGGTAGGTATGCCTTACTTGGGGCCTCACCATCTTAGAATCTCTGCGTCCTCGGCGCCTCTGCGGTGCAATCAGGATATGACAGGATATGAACGGATGCCGGATGGAGGGCGGGCGGTACGGAGCTTGCAGCAGCACCGGGCATCCGGTATTGCGCCGGGTGCGTGGATAACGATAGAACAGCACACCCTTGGGGATATTAGCGCAGGAGGCCGAATGTGAGCGCGACAAAGATGGGAAGTATCACCGTGGGCGAGGCCCTCGCCTATATCCTGAGCCATTTCGCGCCGCTGCCGCCGGAACCCACCCCGCTAGCGGATGCCGATGGGCGCGTACTGGCGGAAGACGTGACCTCCGATAGCGACATCCCGCCGTTCGCCAATTCGGCCATGGACGGCTACGCCGTGCGCGCCGCCGATACCCAGGGCGCCGCCCGCGCTACGCCGCGCACGTTGCGGGTGATCGGCAATGTGGCGGCGGGCTACGTGGC
>JAICKM010001041.1 GCA_025927935.1 Chloroflexia bacterium
ATCCGGAGGCGTTGCAGCGCCTGGGCGACAGCTACCTGGCCGCCGACCGCAACGCCGAGGCGGTTGCTGTGTTTACCCGGCTGATCGAGTTGAAGCCCGACGACCCGGAGCCGCTGCTCACTCGCCTGTGGGCACACCTGAACGCGGGGGATGCGGAGGCGACGCGCGCCGACGCGACGCTGCTGCGCGAGCGCTTCCCCGACAACGCGGAGGTGCTGGCTAACCTGGGCGATATACATCTGCTCCTGGATGAGCGCGAGCAGGCCCTGTATGACTTCGACCGCGCGACCACCCTGGCGGGTGACGACAACGACCTGCTCTACCGGGTGGCGCGCAGCTTTGCCATGGCCGGGGAAAAGGAGCCGGCCCTGGCCCTGTACAACCGCCTGGCGGAGTGGAAGCCGCGTGAGGTGTTGCTGGCGCGCGGCGACCTCCGCCGGCAAATGCAGGAATACCCTGCCGCGCTGGCCGATCTGAACCGGGCGCTCCAGGAATCCCCCGGCGGCGAGGATCGCAGCTATGATCACATCTCGACCGCCCGCGTGCTGATTGAGCGGGCGCGAGTCCACTTCGAGAACGGGGATGCGGACGCCGCCGAGGCGGATGCGCGAGCGGCGCTGGCCGAGATCCCCGACGACCCGCTGGCCGCCCATGCGTCCAGCATCCTGGCCGAGGTGGCGATTGCCCGGCGCGACGCGGAGGGCGCGTTCGCCGCCGCTGAAGCCGCTACACAGCAGGATCCCAGCTACCTGCCCGGCTGGCTCACCATCGCCAGCCTCTACACGGCGCAGGAGAACTGGCCCGCCGCCATCGAAACCATCCATCAGGCCCAGGAGCACAACCCGGACGATCTCCACCTGGCCTTGAGCGCGGCGCTGATCCAGGGCGAAATGGGCGATTTTGAGGGCGCACTGGAGGAATGGGACCGCCTGCTGACCATCGAACCCGACAACCCGACGGCACTCGCCATGCGCGGCGCGGTGTATCTGCAACTGGAGCGCCCGCGCGCCGCCCGCGCCGACGCCGACCGCGCCCTGAGCCTCGATCCCGACAACCTGACCGCCCTGCAAACCCGCATCAGCATTAACCTGCGCGCGGCAAACGAACGCGCCGCCCTGGCCGACATCGATCACGCGCTCCAGGTCGAGCCGCACGACACCGATCTCTTGCTGTTGCGCGCGCAGATCCACCTGGAAGCCGAAGATCCGCTTGCCGCCGCCGCCGATTACACGCGCGTGATGGAGATCGCGCCGGACAACGCGGCGGGCATGTCGGGCATGGGCAACGTGCAGATGATCATGGGCCAGTACGAGGCCGCGCTGCACAGCTATGAAGCCGCGCTTAAGGCCGCGCCGGGATTCGGCGCGGGCCTCTACAACCTGGCCGCCGCCCAGTCCATGCTTGGGCGCGCGCCCCAGGCCCTGGAACTGCTACGCCGGGCCGTGACCGCCGACCCCAGCATTGTCGAAGCCGCGCAGGACGATCCGTTCCTGGATCCGATCCGCAACCTGCCGGGGTTTGCCGCCGCCTTGCGGGGCGGCCCCGCGCCGGGCGGTAAGGGCGGAGGGCGCAAGAAAGGCCGCCGCTAACGCGGAACGGGACACCGGCCATACGGACACAACGAAATCGCCGTGCCGGCACGGAGTCCGGCGCCACAGGGGCCGAAAGGCGGAGACGGCAATCCATCCCGTGGCGGGCGAACCCAACGGTAATTGCTGCTATCATAGGCGGGAACCAAAACCAGGGCCGCCGCATTTATAGACCGTAGCACCTTGACCCCATCCCTGGTGCGGAACGCACCTGTCATCTTTTCAAGGAGGATTCCCGGCACAAATGAACCTAGCTACCTCGCGCAACTTC
>JAICKM010000410.1 GCA_025927935.1 Chloroflexia bacterium
CGCGGCATCCTGGCGAAATTGCTCTCTCTACCTGTTATGCTTGCCCTGGGTGAAGCTAGTTACGCGGTGTATATCCTCCAGATACCTGTCGCGGCCTGGGTGAAGGGGCTGACGGAGCATCGCATGGATCCAATGATGATGCCCAACATCAAGTTCTTCGACTCATTACCCTATTTCCTGGCGTACTTAGCGATACTGGTGATGGTTTCAATTATTAGCCATCGCGCCATAGAGTCGCCGGCTCGGACGGCGATCAAACGAACCTTCGGCAGAAAAGGCCGCGAGCGAACCGTCGTCGATGAAAGTGCCACGCCGCCGGTCCCTGTTGCTCCTGTAGCCGCCGAAGCCGGGAAACTAAGCTGACTGCCTGGAATGGATCGGCTTTCCGGTATGCGGCTATGGGCAGGCACCGGCATATGAGGACAGCATGAAGGAACCGACGGTTTTGCGCGAAAGGGTCGCCACGGAGGACTCGCCCACCGTAGTCGCTCCCGGCGCGGCTGTGCGCCCCGCCCGGCAGGATCTGCGAGCCTGGCTGGTTTGGCTGGCTGTCCCTTTGCTAGCGATCATTGCCTGGGCGCCCGTCGCCCGCCTCTGGTTTGTGGCCGACGACTTCGGGCATCTGCAATTTCACTGGCAATTGCCTTTTCCCCAGCCATTCCTCTACGTGCCGAACGGCGTCATGTTTTACCGGCCGCTCAGCACGTCGCTGACCTGGGAGTTGGGCTACTGGCTGTTCGGCACCAACGCGCTCCCCTATCATCTAGTGAGCATTGGGTTGCATGCCCTGGCGGCCTGGTTGCTGGCGCGTGCCGTGGCAACCATCAGCGGGACGCCGCGCATTGGCTGGCTGGCCGGCGCCCTGTTCGCCGTTTATCCGCTCAGCACTGAAGCGCTAGGCTGGTTAGCCGACCAGTGGGATATCTGGGCCGCGGTCTGTGCTCTGGGCGCCGTCTGGGGATTCGCCGTGGCCTGGCGCAGCCATGACCGCCGCCCGTATCTGGTCGCGCTAGCGTTGACGACCGTGGGCGTCTTTATGAAAGAGAGCATGCTGCCGTTGCCGCTCATGCTGCCCGTGGTCGCGCTGGTTATCGAGCTTGGCCCCGCCGGCCCCCAGGAGCCGGCCTTGCCGTGCACGACCCGCTGGTGGTGGGCGTTTGCGCGCCGGGCGGTTCTCTGGACAGCGCCCTTCCTGCTGCCCGCGCTGTTGTTCCTCGGCATTCGTCTTGCCAACGGCGGCGTGGGCGGATATCCCAACGCGGCGACTGATTATCAGCACTTCTTCTGGGCGGCTCTCGTCGGGGCCGGGCTGCAGTTGCTCGCCCCGCTCAACCAATCGGTCTTTCCCCGCGCGCTGGTTCAGACGGTTGGGTTGGTGCTGACGGCGGGGCTGCTGGTGGGGCTGGTCCTCTGGGGACGGCGGCGCTGGCCGGTGCTGCTGTTGGGCGGGACATGGATGCTGGTTTTTCTCCTTCCCGTGCTTAATCTGGTGCCGTTCCCGCCACCAACTGACCTCACGGGCAATCGCGTCCTCTATTTCAGCACCATCGGCTTTTGCGTGGTGCTGGCGGTGCTGCTGGCTGGCCTGTTCGATGTGCCCGGTGGGGCGTGGCTGGGAGCGCTGCCCGCGAGTGTGCTGGTGCTGGCGCTCGTGCCCATGACCTGGCGCCAGCTTGATCCCTGGGTGCAGGCCTCTCGCCAGACGCAGGCGGTGGTCGCTGAAATGGATCGGCTCCTGGTGCCGCTGGCGGGGCGCCGGGTCGAATTCGACGTACAGGATTTGCCCCGGCTTTATCAGGGCAGTTACGTCTTCTGGAACGGCTTCGACTATGCGCTGGGCTTGTTCGCGCACCAGGGCGGCCAGATTGCCGTCCAGGAAGTGTCGCGCCTCGACCCGCGCCATACGGCGTCCCTGCCCGTCGGGACGACCGGTGCGTATAACCTGGCCTTTGCCTTCGATCCCGGCAGCCGGCTATATCGCGTCAGCCAGTTGCGCGGCATCACGGTGGCCGTGCCGCCGCCCCAGGGCGCGGGGAACGTCTGGAGCTATGCTGGGTGCGGCGAGAGCCTCCCGACTTCTTGGCAGACGCGTGACGCCACGCTGACCTGTGTCCCCAATGCCCCCACCCCACCCCTACCCGGCGCAGGCTATGCCCGCTTCACCCCCACGACAGCCGATGGGCAACTGGCTCTGCCCGACTTGCGCCTTGATCTCACGCAGGCGCGCTGGCTGCGTCTGGGTGTCAGCGCGCGCCTGCCGGATAAGCAGCCAGGCCGCCTGGGCGATTGGTTTTGGGGCACGGCCACCGAAGCCGCGTGGAATGAGGATCGCCACGAAACCTTCACCCTGGATGCGACCGGCGCCTGGCGCACCTACTGGACCTATATCCCGGTTAGCCAGTTAGGCATGCAGGTCAGCGGGCTGCGCTTCGATCCAGTCAACGCTCGCTTTCCCGTGGACCTGGCCTGGATTGCGGCCACGCCCATTCCTTGACGCGCCCGGCCCTACGCTGTCGCCAGGTCAAAATAACCTCTCATATACGGCTTTCTGCCCGGCGGGGTATAATGCCTTTGGTATAATTGCTGTAGGGATCGGCGGATTCTTCTATACATACTGTGCCGCTTGTTGGGCATAATATTCTCTATTTGTAGCGGACATCCAGGTTCGCCTGCTGCCCCGGTACGCACGCCGATGCTGCCTCCGGCTGTACTATACTGACTTGCGATCTATCGACATTACCTCGGGGTAGTCCGGATATGACCGTGCGACCACGGGCCGTTCGATTTCTCCATTGTGCAAAGGAGCGACTTCGTGAAGAAGATTGAACCTAATTCAGTCACGTTGGGCACCAAGCGCGTGCTGCGTCTGCTGGCCGCCGGCAGCCTGGGGTTGCTGGCTCTGTTGGCCGGTAGCCGGCCTGGTGTGGTCGGAGCGGCCCCCGCCGCGATCAGCGTTTCGCTCAGCAGCAGTACCGTTGCCGAAGCAGACGACTACGCAACCCAGATCCTGGGCGATCCCTGGGATATGAGCAACCCCGACGATACCGACTGGCTGGACCATATGACCCGGCCGACTTTCAACGGGGGGATTTTTGATGCAACAACAACCGGTCAGGTGGGCGGTATCATGCTACAGTATCAGGGTTGGGATACCGCTGCGGACTATATCGGGGAGCGCAGCGGGCCGAATTATCCGATCCCGAGCGGACGCTACAGCCATTTGCGTCTGCGTATGTATAGCAGCGTTGCCGACCGGATGATCGTCTACTGGTTCCGCACCCACACCTTCGGTCAGGTAGGCGGTACCAGCAATGTGATTCCGACGCAGCCGGGTTGGCACATCTACGACATCGATCTCAATGCGGCGGGCAACCCCGGCAACGGCACCTGGAGCAATGAGAATTGGAGCGGTTTGACGCTTAACACCACCTTTGGTCTAGGCCATACGGGCGTGGATATCAAGCTGGATTGGGCGCGCCTAGTGCCGGCGACCGGGCCTGGTAACACGAACACAACCATTAGTTGGAGCGGAGGGGGTGGACCTGTCAGTCTCTATGTCACCGGTCCGAGCGGCGGCGACGAGATGCTGATCGCATCTAATCTGCCCGCTTCGGGCAGCTACAACTGGTCCGCCGGGACCGCGCTCGCGCCCGGCAGCTACCACATCCACGCGGTGTCCGGTGGGGCTACTGGGTCCAGCGGGACGCTGATCGTCAACAATGCCCCGGTGCTCGATATCACCGCCCCGAGTCCCAGCAGCGGCGAAGATTATGCGAACACTCAGCTTGGTAGTTCCTGGAACCTCACCACGTTGACCGATATACATCAGCAAGTGCAGAGCATTGCGGGTATTTTCAACATTATCCTGGCTCCGGGATTCCTGCAAGCGTCCGGCAATGCCGACCCGGCGATGGAGTTCCTGGCTAACGATGGCGTCCACAGCATTGACACGCATCGCTACCACTATTTCAATTACAATCAATATCTGAACGCGCCGAACCCTGATGCGAGTCCTAACGGCCAGTTCAGCCAGTGGAACGCCGGTCCGCGCGTGATCTGGGCCCAAGCCCCACCGCCGGGCCAGGGCTATAACTGGTCGGCCACCCAGACACAGATCCAGTGGTACAACCGCTGGCAGAAAGTCTCCCTTGATCTTAACAGTTATCCCACCGATCCCGGCTATCACGGTCCCTCGTGGGCGTCCACCAACCGGGCGGCGGTGCTCCGCTTCGACCCGCACGAGAACGACGTCTATGGCGTGTCGGTCTACCCGGCCTTCTTCCAGATCAACGGCGTGCGGCTGACAGCGGACCCGCGGGTGTCGCCGGGCGGCAAGACGACGATTAGCTGGACGCCGGGCAAGACGGCGGGGAGCGTTGCCATTTCCTATAATAACGGCCAGGGTGTCTCCGGCACCGCCGGAACGGCGTCACTCGCCAGCGGCGGGTTTGTCTGGCAGGTGCCGGCCAATCTGCCCCAGGGCCGCTACACGATCTCGATCTTTGCCAACGACGGACTCAACACCTTCACCCAGGTGGCGCGGGCGCCGCTGCTGGTCAACTGCGCCACGGGCTGCGGCCAGCAGTACACCGATACGCCGCCGGCCAACCCGTTCTACACGTTCATCAGCAACCTGACGGCGCGGGGCGTGGTCGAGGGCTTCGGCGACAACACCTTCCAACCGTACACTAACGCCACGCGCGCCCTGCTGGCGAAGTGGGTGGTGCTGGCGCGCGGCCTGCCGATCAACGCGGCGGGCGGCCCCCACTTTGTGGATATCCCGTCCACCGACCCCATGTATCCGTATATCGAGACAGCGGTGAACGCCGGGTTCATCAGCGGCTACAGCGATCGCACCTTCCGGCCCTATAACACCGTGACGCGCGGCCAGATGGCGAAGATCATCGTGCAGGGGTTGGGGCTGCCGATCAACACGGCGGGCGGCCCGCACTTCCACGATGTCGACCGCGCCAACCCCTTCTACGCGGAGATCGAAACGATCTACAACCGGGGTCTGGTCTCCGGTTATGCGGACGGTAACTTCCGCTGGGGCAGCAACAACAGCCGCGGGCAGTTGACCAAGGTGCTGTCCAACGCGATCTCGCGCTAGGGCGCGCAATTCACTATCCGGCAAGCGACCGGCCTCCACGGGGGCCGGTCGCTTTGCGTGGCGGGGGAATGGCGGCGTCCCGGAGCGGTTCGAGTTTGCATAGAGCGCACCGGCTCGGCTATACTGGGCGGGGCCACGGGTTGCGCGGCTTGTGCCAGGCCGGGTCCGGATTTAGTTGCCGCCGTGCGCCGAAAGATGGTATACTGGCCTGCCTGCCGCCGAGGCGGGTAATTGCAGGGCGTTGGCGCTGGTGCCAAGCCGGAGTATGATGAGGTTAAACGAACTGATGCGCCCCCAGCCGGCGCCCGCCGGCGCCCCCGTTGCTCCTGTCGATCCGCCGCTTGTGACCGTGGTCATCCCGGCCTATAACGAAGCCCGCCGGCTCCCCGACAGTATCCGGCGCGTGCAGGACTATCTCCGGCAGCAGTCTTATAAGTATGAGCTGATCGTCGTGGACGACGGCAGCAGCGACAATACCGCGGCGCTCGCCGATGAGGCCGCTGCCGCCGACCCGGCTATCCGTGTCATCCACAACCCGCACATGGGCAAGGGCGTCGCCGTGCGCACGGGGATGCTGGCCGGGACCGGGCGCTATATCCTCTATTCCGACGCCGACCTGTCCACGCCTATCGGCGAACTGGCGAAGCTGCTGTCCTGGTTGCAGCGCGGTTACGATGTGGCGATTGGCTCGCGCGAGGGCCAGGGCGCCGTGCGCTACAACGAGCCGGGCTACCGGCACCTCATGGGCCGGGTGTTCAACAAACTGGTCCAGTTCATCGCCTTGCGCCAGTTCAACGACACGCAGTGTGGCTTCAAAGCCTTTACGCAGGAGGCGACGCAAGACCTGTTTCGCCGCGTGCAGATCTACGGCGACAATGCCGGCGTGGTCAAAGGCGCGATGGTGACAGGCTTCGACGTCGAGGTGCTCTACCTGGCCCTCAAGCGGCGCTATCGGGTGAAGGAAGTGCCGGTCGAGTGGTACTACGCCAGCGGCAGCAAAGTTAACCCGCTGCGCGACCCACTGCGTCTGCTCACCGACGTGCTGCGCGTGCGCTGGAACGATCTGCGCGGCCGCTATGGCCGCCGCCTGCCCCGGCGCGCGGTCTGATGCGGAGTCGCTGTCCGCGAACATAAATATAGCCTCAATATCTACCCTGATCCTATTGCTGTAGTACGTTTGTTCTGGTATAATAAGGCAGGGAGATTGGCCTCCCCCACGCTATTCACCATAGAGTTGTCGTTCCGAAACGGAAACCTGAATATGATCTGGTCAGATGGTCGTGCCCGCCGCGGGTCGAATCTGTC
>JAICKM010000273.1 GCA_025927935.1 Chloroflexia bacterium
CCCGACAATATTTCCGCCTTCGTCAACGGCCTGGTGGCCCACCCGCTGATCCAGGTCATGGCCGGGGTCACGGTGCTCTGGCTGGCGGTCTGGGGCTATCTGCTCTGGGACCAGAGCAATCGCATCCGCAAGGCCGCCTACGACGAGATGCCCGTGCCCGCTGAGGACGAATTGGAAATCGTGGAGACGAACGGCCACCTGGAACCGGGCAGTGACGGCGCCGACACGGTCGTCCTCGACAGCCTGGAACCGGCGGACGGCACGACGAGCGAGATCGAGGGTGAGGAGACCTTTGACGAAGGCGAGCCGGCCCTCGTGGACGAACCGCGGCGGCTGAAGCCCCGCCCCGCCCCGGTCATGCGACCCGCGGTGCCCGGCCTGCTGGAGCGCTACCAACCCGGCTCCCTGCCATCCGTCGTCGGCTACCTGTTGCGCAACCCGATTGTGCTGGGCACCGGCGCCGCCCTGGCCGCGTTGATTTATGTGGCGCTCTACACAAGCATGTTCACCAACATCAACGGCATCGGCACCGGCCTGTTCGGCTCCATCGGCTACTGGCTGGCCCAGCAAGATGTGCGGCGCGGCGATCAGCCCTGGTTCTACTACTTCCTGCTGATCCCGGTCTACGAGCCGCTGATTATCTTCTTCACCTTCACCGGCCTCGTGTACTTCGCCGGCAAGGGCGTTGGTGCCTTGCGCGCCCGGCGCTACCAACCGCGTGAGCGCGGGCCGGTGGTGGACGGGGCGACGAGCGGCTGGAACGTCGGCAAGCCGGTGGATTTCGCCGAGTTCCGCCCCTTCCTGGTGCTCTTCCTCGCGGCGTGGTTCCTCGGCACCATCGGCCTGTATAGCTGGGCCGGCGAGAAGATGCCCTGGCTACAGATCCACATCGTGCAGCCCATGGCCTTCCTGGCCGCGCTGGGCCTCGGACAGCTAATCAAGAGCATGATCCGCAATCGCCGCTACCGCGCCGACATGTATGTCGAGCCGATGGACGAGGTGGCTCCCGGCAACGGGGCGCGCCGCGGCCTCGATGCGCCGATCCCGGCAGCCTCGCCCTGGGGTGTGCTCAGCAAACCCACGTCCTGGGTGCCGTTCTTTAGCTTCGTCATTCTGTTCCTGGTAATCAGCACCTTCTGGGCAATGAGCATCACTCACCGCGTGGTCAACAACGACTACGACAACTGGTGGCAGTTGCTCATTTGGCCGGCCCTGTTGCTCTTGCTCAGCGCGGCCTATTGGAGCCTGGTCGGCGGTGGGCGTGTGCTGCGTTATGTCCTCGTCGCGGTGCTGTGCATTCTCTCGATTTACGGCATTCGCTCGGCCATCCAGTTGTCGTTCTACAACGCCATGGACGCCCGTGAGATGGCGGTCTACGTGCAAACCTCGCCCGACGTGACCCGCGCCGCCGACACGATTGACCGGCTCTCGGTGGATCAAACCGGCACCCGCGACCTCAAGGTCATGTATGACAGCCAGACCTCCTGGCCGTGGGAGTGGTACCTGCGCGACTATAAGAACAAGCAATTCAACCCCGGCGGCCCGACGACGGCGCCCGCGCCCGATGTGGCCGTGCTGGTCGTCGACTCGGCATGGTATGATAAGGCGCAGGCGGGCCAGGCGCCCCAGCTAGCGGATTATGTGGGCACCAAGTACGCCATGCGCTGGTGGTTCCCCGAAGACACCTACCGCAACTTTGTCCCCGATACGTGGGACGAGATCGATCCGGCCAAGCCGGTGAAGGACGACGGCTCGCCCAACTACAAGCTAGACGCCGCGGGCAAACAGATCAAGGCGCCTGTCCGGCAGATCCAGGGTGCGCTCGACACGATCCTGTACACCCTGCGCACCCCGCAGGAGCAGGGCAAACTCTGGAAATATCTGATCTATCGCCAGCCCTACGCGGCCCTCGGCTCCACCGACATGGCGGTCTTTGTGCGCAAAGACCTGGTCGCGCGCTACAATTACCTGGCCGGCATGGACCTGCCGAACTACGACAGCTTGCTCTCGCATTAAGCCGTATCAGCCGTATCATAAGGAGACGTTTCTGTTGGAAACCACGATCACCCGCCGCACCACGACCCGCATGTCGGTCCTCGACCAGGCGTTCGACCTCTCGCGGGTTAACTGGGAGGCTGTCTATTTCGGGGTGCTGATGCTGGCCGTCATCGGCACGCGCTTCTGGGATCTGGGCAGCCGCGCGATGCACCATGACGAGTCGATCCACGCCTACTATTCCTACCAATTCTTGCAGGGCAACCCCTGGCAGTACAACCCGGCCTATCACGGACCGTTCCTGTACAACATCGTGGCCCTGGGCTTCTTCCTGTTCGGCGCGACCGACGCCACCACGCGCATCATGCCGGCGCTTTTCGGGACGATCCTGATCGGCATGTGCTGGTTCATGCGGCCCTATATCGGGCGCATGGGCGCGCTGGCCGCCGCCACCATCGTCACCTTCTCGCCCAGCATTATGTACTACTCGCGCGCGCTGCGGCATGATATGTTCGCGCTGGTCGGCACCTTCATGCTCTTCCTGGCGATCCTCGGTTTTATCCGCACCCATGAGGGCAAGTTCCTCTACCTGGGTGCGGTGGGGTTGGGCATCGCCGTTTGCAGCCACGAGTTGATCTACATTAACGTGGGTATCTTCGCGCTCTTTGTGCTCGGTTCCGCCGTCTGGTTGAGCTACCTGGGCGCCCCCGGCGACCGCGACCGGCGTATGCAAGTCGAGCCGGTCCGCATGGCCTTCACCGCCCTGCGCGAACAACGCTGGGCCGCGCTTGGCGCGTTCGGCGTGTTCCTCGCCATCTACGTTGTCTTTTACACGAACCTGATGACCGACCCGCGCGGGCTGGGCGGCATCATCCAGGGCTTCGAGTACTGGCTCGGCCAGCACGGCGAGGCCCGCGGCGACCAGCCGCTCTACTACTACGCGCTGCTACTCGGCCCAGTCTACGAACCGCTGGCGATCTTCGGCAGCATCGCCTTCCTGATCGCCATGATCGTCAAGACGGTGCGCGGCAACGCCGGCCTGCCGTCCGACATCCCGCTGGACGCCTACGCCGCCACGCGCGAAGAGGACCGCCGCCCGATGGGCCGCGGGCGCAATCTGCGCACCGGCGCCGCCCTGGCCGATGGGGTCGACGCCTTCGGCCTGCCCCTGCCGTCCGCGGCGGTTATGGCCGGCTATACCCTGGCCTTCCTGGCCTTCTGGGGCTTCGGCGCCCTGGTGGCCTATTCCATCGCCGGCGAAAAGATGCCCTGGCTGCTGATGCAGATCGCCTTCCCCTTCGCGCTGCTGGCCGGCGCGGGAGTGGGGCGTCTGCTGGGCCGCACCGACTGGGGCGCCACCTTCCGCGAGGGCGGGCTGTTCCTCGGCCTGCTGATCATTCTCTTGCTGCCGTTGCTGCAAGCCTTCTTCACCACGCTGGGTGGCGCCGGGGCTGCGGGCGTCGAGGGCCAGCAGGCATTGCTCAAAGCCATTATCCTGGCCGCGTTCGGCGTGCTGATGATCGGCGCGGCCTTCTGGCAGGCCAATCGCATGGGGGCCGCCGTAGCCTGGCGCGTGGTCGTAGTGGCCCTGCTGGTCATCGCCATGGCCTATGAGGTCCGCAGCTCGATTGTCGCCTCGTTCCGCAACGGGGCCACGCCCGTCGAGATGCTGGTTTACACCCAGACCGCGCCCGACGTGCCCGAAGTGGCGCAGCGCATCAACCTGCTGGGTCGCGACCTGACCGCCTTCACCAACCGCAACGCCACCGATGTGACCGGTGGACACGGCATGGATATCGCCCTCGATACCGGCATCGAGTGGCCCTGGGACTGGTACTTCCGCGACCAGCAAAAGATCTCGCGCTTCAGCCAGAGCGCCCTGAACTTCACGCCCAACGCGCCGATCATCATCGCCAGCGCCGAGACCCAGGCCACGGCGGGCTTCCAGCAGCTGGTGCAGGGCAAGTACCGCGAGGAGCACTACAAACTGCGCTGGTGGTTCCCGGAGGACACCTATAAAGTGTCCGGTTTCGTCGGCACCTATTTCGCCAACCTGATCAATCCGGCCAACTGGAGCGTCAACAGCGTACCGGGCAAGTACATGCTCTACCGCGAACCCGCCGCGCCGCTGGGCTCGACGGACTTCTATCTCTACACGCGCAATGACCTGGTCGCCCAGGTAGGCAACCCCGTCGGCAGCGCGACGACCCCGGCCACGAACCCGACGGATACGACCGGCGGCAGCACGGACAACGGGCAGACGTATGGCCTGTTTGACCTGGCGCCGCAGGGCGCCGCCAAGGGCCAGTTTAACCAGCCGCGCGGCATCGCCATCGCGCCCGACGGCAGCTTCTACGTGGTCGATACGACTAACATGCGCATCGAGAAGTTCGACAAGGACGGCAAGTTCGTCACCTTCTTCGGCAACGAGGGCAGCGGCAACGGCCAGTTCATCGGGCTGAACATCAACGGCAGCCGCATCCCCGGCACCGGCCCCGGCGGCATCGCCGTGGACGCCCAAGGCAACGTCTACGTCGCCGATACCTGGAACCACCGCGTCGAGAAGTTCGATCCCACCGGCAAGTTCCTGCTGTCCTGGGGCAAGTTCCTGGATCTGAACCCGCCGCCCGCGGGCACGCCGTATCCCGCCGTTCCGGGAGATGCCAATGTCAGCTTCTACGGCCCACGGGATGTCGCCATCGGCAGCACCGGCGAGGTCTATGTCACCGATACCGGCAACAAGCGCGTACTTGTCTTCGATGCCAACGGCCAGCCGTTGCGCCAGATCGGGGAAGGCGCCAACCCGAACATGGGCACCTCGAACGGCACGAGCCAGCTTAACGAGCCGATGGGCCTGGCCCTCGACAGCCAGGATAATGTCTACGTGGCCGACACGTTCAACGCCCGCATCCAGGTCTTCGACAAGATCGGGAAGCCGCTACGCCGCTGGGCCATCCCCGACGGCGGGTGGAGCCGCGACGCCGCCTTCCTGGAACCGCACGTCGCAGTAGACGGCGCAGGCAACGTCTACGTCACCGACCCGGCCAAGCAGACGGTCTACAAGTTCGATACGAACGGCAAGCTGCTGGGCAGCAAGAATACCGCCGGCTCCACGACGCTGGTCCGCCCCACGGGCCTGGCCGTGACCAAGACCGGCGACGTGTACGTGGTCGATACCGACAAGAACGCCGCGCTCAAGCTCGGCCAGATCCCGTAACGATCCACCGGCAAACAAAAGCGCCCGGCCTCCGCAAGGAAGCCGGGCGCTTTTGTTTGCGCGACGGCCAGACGGTACAATCCTTACCGGGTGCGTTACACGTGATGCAGATTTATAAATATCTGGTGGAAAATTCGATCCGAATCTGTAATCACGGCTGTAATAATCCGGGCGGCTTGCGCGTCGTAAAGGGTGAGAGCGAATAAGACGGACAAAAGCCGCATGAGAACTCCTTCCTGAAGAGCAGAAACCCCTCGCCTGGGCCGGCGGGGGGTTTCTGTTTGCCCGCGCGCCCGGCCCGGCTGTTTGACGCCGCCCCAAGCCGGCCTCATGCTCAGGAGAACCCGGCAAGCTGCACGCAAAGCGCCGCTACAGGGCAAACCCTCGCCGAAGAAATAGCAATGCCAATTTCTCAGGGCGGGTGTAATAATCCGGGCGGCTTGCGCGTCGTAAAAGGTGAGAGCGAATAAGACGGACGAAAGCCGCATGAGAACTCCTTCCTGAAGAGCAGAAACCCCTCGCCTGGGCCGGCGGGGGGTTTCTGTTTGTTTGCCGTGGCGCGAGCGCGCCCATTCGCGGCTTTTGCCAAACCAGGGGCCTTGGGGTATAATAAGCACACAAACACCAGCCCCTCATCCTGGTCAGCGTTTCAGCCAGATGGCTAACTCTACCCCCACTTCTAGAGGAGGATGCCCTGTTGATGAAAGCGTACAAGACCGAGGCCATTCGCAACGTCGGCCTATTTTCCCATGGTGGCGCCGGGAAGACGTCACTGGTCGAAGCGATGCTGTTCACCGCCAAGGCGACCTCCCGCCTGGGCCGCGTCGAAGAAGGCAACACCACCACCGATTTCGATCCCGACGAGATTAAGCGCCGCATGTCCATCCAGTTGGCGCTGGCCCCCGTGGAATGGGACGAGCACAAGATCAACCTGATCGATACGCCCGGCTATACCGAGTTCGCGGGCGAGGTCAAGGCGGCCATGCGCGTCGTGGACGGCGCCTTAATCGTGCTCGACGCCGTGGGCGGGGTCGAGGTCGGCGCGGAACTGGCCTGGGATATGGCGAACGAGGCCGGCGTGGCCGCCCGCCTGTTGTTCGTCAACCGCATGGATCGTGAGAATGCCGATTTCCTCAAAGCGGTCACACAGGCCCGCGAACTGTTCGGCAAGGGCGTGACCCCGCTCCAGTTGCCCATCGGCAGCCAGCAGAACCTGCGCGGCGTGGTCGACCTGCTGCACGGCAAGGCGTATCTCTACAAGGGCCTGACCGGCGACGGTCAGTTCACCGAAGGCCCCATCCCCGCCGAGATGGCCGCCGCCGTGCAAACCTACCGCGACGAGTTGATCGAGCGCGCCGCCGAGACCGACGACGATCTGACGATGAAGTACCTCGAAGGTGAAGCGCTGACCGACGACGAGGTGATCCAGGGCGTGCTCAACGGCATCAAGAACGGCCAACTGATCCCGGCTTTCTGTGGCGCGGCCACCTGTAACGTCGGCATCAGCCAGTTGCTCGACGCGCTCATTACTTACATCCCCTCGCCCGCCGACTGCGGCAAGGTGCAAATGACCCGCCCCGGCAGCGACGAAACCGTCGAGGTCGCTGCCGCCGTGAGCAGCCCGCTGTCCGCGCTGGTCTTCAAAACCCAGGTGGACCGCTACGGCACCCTCAGCCTCTTCCGCGTCTTTAGTGGGGTGCTCCATTCGGACAGCACCGTCCACAACTGCACCAAAAACAAAGACGAGCGCGTCGGCCAGTTGGTGGCGCTGAAAGGCAAAGAGCAGCAGCCGGTGTCCGAAGTTGTTGCCGGCGATATGGGCGCCGTTGCCAAGCTCGCCGACACGTCGGCGGGCGATACCCTCGCCGCGCCGGGCCAGCCCTGCCTGCTGCGGCCTATCGCCTTCCCCACGCCGGTCTTCTCCGCCGCCGTCACCCCGCACACCAAGGCCGATCTCGATAAGCTCGGCCCGGCCCTGGCCCAACTCGTGGCCGAGGACCCCACCCTGCGCACCAGCAAAGACCCGGTCAGCGGCGAAACGATCCTGTCGGGCATGGGCGAAAACCATGTGCAGATTGCCGCCGACCGCATGCAGCGCAAGAGCGGCGTCACGGTGGACGTGGGCCTGCCGCAGATCCCCTATCGCGAGACGATCAAGCGCAAAGTGCCGCACGCCCTGCACCGCCATAAGAAGCAGACCGGCGGGCACGGCCAGTTCGCCGAGGTCGTCATGGAACTGGAGCCGCTATCCGAGGGTGAGTTCGAGTTCGGCGAGCGCGTCGTGGGCGGCTCGGTGCCCAAGAACTTCATCCCGGCAGTCGAGAAGGGCGTGCGCGAGGCACTGAACGACGGTATCCTGGCCGGCTTCCCGGTGGTCAGCGTACGCGCCGTGCTCTACGACGGCAAGTTCCACCCGGTGGACTCCAGCGAAATGGCCTTCAAGATCGCCGCCGCGCAAGCCTTCAAGGAAGGCGCGCAGCAGGGCCAGCCTATCTTGCTGGAGCCGGTCTACAACATCCACGTGCGCGTGCCCGACCGCTTCAGCGGCGACATCATGAGCGACATGAACAGTAAGCGCGCCCGTGTGCTGGGCATGACGCCGCAGGGCGACGGCTACACGCTGATCGAGGCCGTGGCCCCGCTGGCCGAGATCCAGCGCTACGTGAGCGACCTACGCGCTATGACCCAGGGCCGTGGCACCTTCAGCATGGAGTTCGCGAGCTACGAAGAGGTGCCCGCCCACCTGATGACGACCATCGTCGAAGCGGCCAAGGCTCAGCACGCCGCCAAAGCCGAAGCCTCCCACTAGCCGAGTGCGGAGTGCGGAGTACGGAGTAACGACGAGTGATTCGGTGTTGAGTCGAAAGCTGAGTTAGCAGGAATAACGACGAGGGCGGGTTTGCACCCGCCCTCGCTTATTTTACGTACTTGTCACTACTCAACACTCCGCACTGTCACTTGATGACCTCGGAGCGGGGGGTGAGGAGCGGCCAGTGGCGGTTCATCTGGAAGCGCGACTTCATCTCCAGGTAGGCCACGATCTCGACGGCCAGCCAGAGCGAGCCGACCAGGTAAGCACCGCCCACGTCCGACGGCCAGTGCTCGCCCATGTAGACGCGCGAGGGGCCAATCAGCACCACCAGGATCGCCAGCAGGCTCAGGGTGGCGTTGCGCCACTTGCCCTGCCGCAGATGTGTGAAGAAGATGTAGAACAGCCAGCCGTAGAAAGTCACGTAATGGACCACATGGCCGCTGGGGAAGCTGTTCTCGCCCAGGGTATGGATAACGCGCACGAGATCCTTGGATGGGCGGGGCCGGCCCAC
>JAICKM010000131.1 GCA_025927935.1 Chloroflexia bacterium
CGGGCCGTTGCGTAGGGCGATCCCGCCACCGGCTGCGGCCAGCGCCCCGGTGGACGCGTTGTAGGTCTGATCCGGAGTCACACCGCCCGTATATCCGGTGGCCGACGCCACCAGATAATAACCGCCAGCCGGCACGATGGTAGACGTGCTCCAGGTAGCCAGGGTGGTGGCATCGCTTGTGCCGGTAGCGGAGCGATAAACCAGTCTATGCCCGTTCAGATCCTGCGGGCTGCCGCTAATGTTATGGATCTCAATAAACTCGTCCGCAGCCGTGGCGCCCGCGACTTCAAACTGGCTGATGACGAAGGTGGTCGAGACGGCGGGCGCGCCGGGGCCATGCGCGAGGGGCGCGGGGGCGTTAGCGGCCGAGGTGGGCAGGGCGGGGGTGAAGGCGGCCACCTGGGCAACGACCAGGGCCACCAGGCCCAGGATAGCCCCCAGCGTGAGGAACGTGCGTCGCTTCAGCGCGAGGCCGGCAATGTGCATGATCTGCTCCTTCTATGTGAGACGGTTCCCTGAAGATGAAGATATGGAAGTGAGAGTCCTGTGCGCCAGTTCAAGACCGGGCGGCTGGTGCCGCCAAGGAAGAATTATACCCGCTGGCAGGTTAAAGTAGCAAACAATTTCACAATAGCAGGTGCGTGTTACGAAAGTATTGCCCGGTTATTAACCGCCCCGCCCGAACGTTCAACAGCGGATGGCGAGATCCGTCTTGCGACCGATGAGATGTGGCCCGGCGTTTGCGTATAATACGGCGGGGACATCGCACCGCGCGGATCAGACGTATACTATTTGGCGCTTGTAGCCAGCCGGGAAGCACCCTGCGAACGGCCATGCTCTTACTTTGGGGATCGCGCCCCGGCGTTGTTTGGTTACGCGTGCGAAAATGCTGCCCCATAAAGGAGGTGAAAAGGATGCCCAAGATCGAAAAGGCCCTGCGCCGCGACCGCCGGCGCCGCAAGGCCATCGACAGCCGGTACCAGAATGTGCGTTATGCCACGCAGCGGGCCGGAGAAGGTCTCGTGCGTCGCGAAGTCGAGCGGACGACCCGGTTAAAGAAGGAGCAATAACCATGCGCGCCTCAGGCGACACCCAACGGAATATTCCAACAAGAACCCGGGTCCATTGGAACCCGGGTTCCTGTTTGTCTGCGCCAGACGCGGATCAGGGTGCGAGTTCCTGCACGCGGATATTATCGAAGGCGGTGGCGCCGTCGGCGGTTGCGTAGACGCCGATCTGCCCGGCGGCGAGCGTGGCGTCTTTAACATCGACCAGCGGCGCGCCGTCGAACGTCACTTGCTGGAGCGTGCCCTGGGCGGTAATGCCGATGGTGTGCCACTGGCCGTACTGGAAGCCGGCGAAGCGATCCGCCGCGACCGTTGCCAGGGTGGTGACTTGGTTGCCATCCACCAGTTGCACGCTGGCCTTGGGGAACTTGTTGGGCAGCGCCGGTAGGAGTTGGAGCCGGTAGTAGCGACCCTCCGCCGCGCGCCAGACTACGCCGGTGGGCGCGCCGCTGGTGTTGAAGAACTGAGCCTCCAATCGGATATTACTCCAGGTCGGGGCGCCCGCTAGCAGCACCGTCTCGTCGGTGCTCGCTTCGCCGTCCGGCCCGCCGTCTTGCTGGAGATGGGCGTTGAGCATGCGCCAGGAGGCCGGGTCAGCGGGCGTCGGCAGCGGCTGCCAGGCCGCCAGATCCGCTGTGGCGAAGTTGGCGTCCAACAGCACCGGGCGATCCGCGGGCGCCAGGCCGGGGGCCGGAGGCCACTGCGTGGGGCGCGGGTTATCAACCATTTCATAGCGGGCGTGGTACCGGCTGACGCCGAGCAGGCTGAGCATGATGCGCGCGTTGGCCGGGGCTTCCGGATGGTACTCAAAGACGGCGCGCTCGAAATATTGCACTGTGTACGGCTTGCCGTTAGTGGCGCTCTTCTCCGTGAATTCGTCGGTCAGCGGATAGCCGAACTGGGCCAGTCCGCCGTGCTGCTGCCAGTAGGTGGCAAACCCGCCGCCCACCACGTGGCCGGTTTGCGGGAAGGTCTGCGCGCTCTGGCGGTTGGGCTGCTGGCCCCCGGGCGCGGCCTTGGGATAGCGTGTCTGGAGGGTCAGGGCGCCCAACGGACTCAACAGCACCTGGTAGGGCGCTTTGTTCTCCGGGTGGTACTCAAAGACGGCGCGCTCGAAATATTGCACCGTGTACGGTTTATTATCGACCGGGCTGGTTTCCTGGAACTCCTCGGTGATGGGGTAGCCCTGCTGGGCCAGCCCGCCGTGGCTCTGCCAGTAGTCCCAGAAGACGCCGCTCACGGTGTGGCGGGTTTCCGGGAAGTAGTGGGCGCTGGTGGCGGCCTGGCTGGGCAGCGGCCGGCCGGCCAGGCCGACCAGCAGCAAGCCCGCGGTGGCCGCGGCGCGGATCGCATATCGCATGGGTAGATCCCTTTCCGTAAGTGCTGTGCCTCTGTTCGCGCTCTGCATACTACTATAACGAATGAGGGGGGTATTTGACCACCCGCCCGGCGCCAGGGGACGGCGGCGGGGGCGCGCAATAGGAGTAAATCACATCGGATGCTAGTGCTGTTTGCGCCGCGCTTGACAAGGCTGCGGAATCATGTTATCGTATTTTCTGTACGAGCGATTGCCGCTCGTACACCGGATTCTATACCTATGCCGGCAAAGGACCAACCCTGGAATGTACCCGACCTGGAATCCATGTGTGCGCACTGCCGGCTACATCTCCCATCGAGCAGCAGGAGACCTCTCGCGGTGCCCAACAAAAAACGCCTGGTAGAACTGCGCATTCCGAGTATCTTCGGGTATGAGAAGGTTGCCATGGTTACAGTAATGGCGGTGGCCGCCCGGCTCGGCATGAGTGGCGAGCGGGCCGAAGATCTACGGACCGCCGTCGCCGAGGCTTGCATTAACGCAATTGAATATGGCAACCGCGAAGATGCCGGCACGCCGGTGACGATTACGGTCAGCATCGATGATCATCATCTGATTGTGGATGTGCGCGACCGCGCGCTAGGCGAGACCCGCCCGCACATGGGCCGCATGGTCGATTTGCAGAATCCGCCGAGCGGTCCGCATGCCAACATGGGCCTCTTTCTTATTCATCACCTGGTCGATAAAGTGGATATCGTTTGCCGGGACAACGGAACGCACGTGCATATGGCGATGCGCTTGCCGGAGATGGTACTCCACTAACGGCGGCCTCCCGCGGCGCTACGGGTGCGCCGGGCGGAGTGCAGCGGCGTCCGCGACGGTGGCGGGGCCGCGCCGGAAAGGAACGTGATTTATGGCACAAGAATTGAAAGTAACGGCCCGGCATGTGGACCCGGTGATGGTCCTCGATCTCCAGGGCGACGTGACCATGTTTGCGGAAGCTGAGTTGACGCGCTCGTACCATCTGGCCGTCGACAACGGTGCGCGAGAGCTGGTGCTGAACTTCGCGGGCACCGATTATATTAACAGCGCGGGGATTGCGATTATCATTAGTCTGCTGACGGAGGCGCGGGCCAGCGGAGTCAGCCTGGTGATCAGCGGTCTTAGCTCGCATTATCAGAAGATCTTCCGCATGGTGGGGCTGACCCAGTATGCCGAGGTGTATGATACGGTCGACGAAGCGGTGCGCGAACTGAAGAACCGGACTACTGTCGAACCGGCCTAATCCGGTCCTATGGCGGCGCAAGCGGTTTCCCCTATTTCGAGGTTCGGGATCGTATGAGTAGCGAGAAGCGGATCATCCATCTCCATATCCCCAGCGAACTCGGCTACGAGAAGGTGGCGATGGGGGCCGCGCGTAGTGTGGCGCAAGCCATGGGCTTCAGCGGCGACCGGATTCTCGACTTGCAAACGGCCGTGGCCGAAGCCTGCACGAACGCCATGGAGCACGGTAATCTGCTCAACGCGGCGCAACGGGTCGAAGTCGTGATGACGGTGGAAGAGAATGCTCTTGCTATTGACGTGAACGATAAGGGCGCCAATGCCCACTTCGCGGAGCCGCAAATTTATGACCATAACAAGCACCGCGGCATGGGCATGTATATCATCAAACAACTGGTGGATGAAGTGCAATGGTCGTCCCGGCCGCAGGGCGGGCAGGTGCGCATGGTTATCTACCTGGAGCCGAAAGAAGATGCTGAAAATTAGCCGAGCGCGGAGTTGCGCGGAGGAGGTCCTGTGAGCGAGGAATTGCGCGCCACGATGCGAGAAATGCCCAACGTCACCATCATCGATCTGGCGGGCGATGTGACCAGTTTTGCCGATGCCCGGCTGCATTCTAGCTTCGATACGGCCTCGGCGCGGGGCCTGAAATATATCATCCTGAATTTCGCGGGTGTGGAGTATATCAACAGCGCTGGCATTGCCACGGTCATCTCGATCCTGGCCGAAGCGCGCCAGCGGGCGCAGCAACTGGTTATCGTCGGCCTGAGCGAGCACTACCGCAAGATCTTCCGCATGGTGGGCGTGGCCCGCTACGCCGAGATTCTGGACTCGGAGCGCCAGGCTCTGGAGCGCGCCGACGGCGTCGCCTGATTCCCGCGCCCATCGCGCGCCCCTGGCGACTGCCGGGGGCGTTTTTCTTTGCCCATCGCAGCGCGTGGCGGGTTACGGCGCGGTGGCGGCGCTGAGGTATTGGGCGGGCACCCAGCCGGTCTGGATGGGATCTTTCGTGGTGCGGACGTTGCGCCAGACACTACTGTCCACCGTGGTATCCGATCCGACGATGACCAGCAGAGTTTGTTCGGGGACGGCGATCAGGCGGCGGGCGTCAAGGCGCGGGTCGGCGCGCAGGTAGACGCCGGTGCCGCCGGTGTTGGCGACGACAACGTACTCGGGCGGCGCGGGGGCGGTAGTCGCGGCAGGCGCGGGGGGCAGCGTGGCCTGAGCTGGGGCCGGGATGGTCGCCGTGGGTGGCGCGGGCGGCGTCAGCGTGGCGGTCAGTTCGGGAGCGGGCAGCGGTGTGGCGGCGTCGGGTAGCCCCGCCTCCGGCGTGGGTGTTGTGGTTAGGGCCGGGCCGATGAGGCTGCGCGGCACGGGCAGGTCGGCGATGCCTTGAGTGAGCACCGGAGCCACCACCCGCAGGCAAAACAGGAAGGCCAGCAGCGCGGCTACGCTGACCAGGGTCACGCCGGAGCAGCCTAGGCGCGTGGGCGGGCGGTAGAGCGGGCGGCTGGCGGGTTCGATCGGGAGGCGGGGGGCGGGCGCGGGTGTCGGCATGCGGTTCCTCCGGGGATCGGGCTACGTTAGCTGCGCGCGGGCCAGCGCGGGATAGCCGCGCAACAGCGCATCGGGCGCCATGGCCGGCTTACCTTCCAGTTGCAATCGCAACAGTTCCAGCCGGCCTTCGCCACATTGTACCGCCAGCCGGTGATTGCCGTCCAGTGCCGCGGGCATGATCTCCCCGACGCGGCGCACCTGGCCGGGCGTGTCGTCCGCGGTAGCCACCCCATCCGGCAACGGGGCCGCGGCCAGGATCTTGAGGCGGCGCCCGTCCCAGGTGGTGAAGGTACCCGGCCAGGGGTCGTAGGCGCGCACCTGGCGCGCCAGGTACGCGGCGGCGGCGTGCCAGTCGAGGCGACCATCCTCCTTGCGCAGCAGCCGGCAGATCGTCACGCCCTCAGTGGGTTGCGGGCGCGCTTCGATAGAGCCGCGCAGCACGCCGGCCACGGTGCGCTCCAGCACCGCGGCGCCCTGTTGGGCGAGGCGCGCGCCCAGCGTGGCGGCGGTATCGTCGGGTAGCAATGGGGCCGGCTCCTGCACCAGCAGCGGCCCGCTGTCCATACCCCGATCCATGCGGATAACGCTCACGCCGGTTTCCGTGTCGCCGGCCAGGATCGCTGCGTTGATCGGCGTGGGGCCGCGCCAGCGCGGCAGCAGCGAGGGGTGCAGATTCAGGCAGCCGTGGAGTGGGATGTCGAGGACGCTCTGGCGCAGGATTTCGCCGTAGGCCACGACGACGATGGCGGCGGGCGCCAGGTCGCGGATGCGGGTCACCACATCGGGATCACGCAGCGTGGGCGGCTGCCAGACGGGCAGGCCGCGCGCCAGCGCGGTTTGCTTGACGGGTGGGGCCGCGAGGGCCCCGCCCCGCCCGGCCGGGCGGTCCGGCTGTGTCACGACCGTGAGATCGTAGCCGGCGCCGGCCAGGCGCTCCAGGGCAGGGACCGCGAAGTCGGGTGTGCCCATGAAGATCAGGCGTTCCATTGGGCCGGCCCCTACGGCATCACCGCCAGGTAGACGATCTTGGCGATCTGGCCGCGCGTGGCGTCCGCGCCGGGTCGGAAGTACAGCGTGCCGGAGGCGCCGCCGCACGGTTCACCCGGCGCACCGCAGTTGTACCCGCTGATGACGCCGTGCGCCGCCGCCGTCTCGATCACACCGTAGAAGGCATTCTCCAGGCTCACGTCCTGGAAGGTGGGCGTGGTCGGCACGTTCGGACGCCACCCGGCGGCCTTGACGACGATCTTGGCGAGTTGGCCGCGGGTCACGTCGGCTTCGGGCCGGAACGTGTGGTCCGCGTAGCCGCTGACGATGCCGTTGGCTGCCGCCGTCTCAATGTAGGAGTAGAAGGGATGGGTCAGCGGCACGTCGGTGAACGTGGGCTGGTCTGGCACGGATGGCGCGTAGCCAAAGGCGCGCACGATGATCTTGACCATCTGGCCGCGCGTCGTCACGTTCGCGGGGCGGAAGGTATGATCGTCGTAGCCGCTGATGACGCCGCGGCAGGCCAGGTAGCGCACCGGCTCATAGTAATAGGCCCCGGCAGCCACATCGGTGAAGGCCATGGCGCACGGCGTGGCGCTCGGCGGCACCGGCGTGTGCGTCGGCGGCACCGGGGTGGCGCTTGGCGGCACGGGCGTGCTGGTCGGCGGCACCGGGGTGTTGCTAGCCACAGGGGTCGGCGTGGCGGTACCCGGCCACGGGGTGGGCGTGGGCACGGTGGCCGAGGTTTCGTAGATCTGGGTCCACGCGGCGGCGTCGGCCAGGGTGACGCCGTTGACCACGGTTACATTGTAGCCGCCGATGGCGTAGAGGCTATTGCCCAACTGCGCGGCGGCATAGTCGCGGGTGCCGTGCGTGAAATTGGCGAACGGCGCCCAGGAATCGGTCGCGGCGACGTACTGATAGCCCTGGTCGTCGGGCGTGTACCAGACCCCGCCCGCAACGACGATGCTGCCGGCCAGGCCGCCGGTCGTGCCCGCCGGGAAGGACCAGGCGCCCATGTCACCCCGCGCGGTCGGCAGCGAGGCCACCGGCTGCCAGTGCGGGTTCGCGGCGCGGGGGTCCAGCCGTTCGACGACGGTGGATGGCAGCAGTTCGCCGTTGGGCGGGCTGGGCGGCGCGGCCTCGGCAAAGGTATCCCCGCCGATGGCGTAGATGTAGCCGTCGAGGGCGGCTCCGGCGATATAACCTCGCGCCTCCGACAGGGACACACCCGCCAACTGGGTCCAACGCTGCCCCGCCGGGGCCAGGGGGTCAAACTCCCAGGTGTCGTCATAGACCTTGTGTTGGTACGCGTTGTAGCCGCCGAAAATGTAGAGCTTGTTATTCAGCACGGCATAGCCGCCCGGCACCCGCGCGGGGCTGGCGGGCCAGTTATCGGCGTTCAAGGTGCTGATCGAGTCGCTGAGCGGGAAATAGACGCTGACGGTGGGGGTAGGCACGCTGGAGGCGTTCACGCCGCCGACCAGATAGATGGCCGCGCCCTGCGGGCCGACTAACGTCGCCGCGACCATATTGCTGGTGTAGGTCTGGCCCGGACCGCTAGGCCCGGCGTTGATCTGGTGGGGTAGCTGCGCGTTCTTCTGGGTCCACGCGCCGGGCGTGCCGGGCGTATACTCGAAGATGTTGTACCAGGCGCGGTCTTCGCCGTCGATGCCTGAGCGCTGGAAGAAGCCCCGCCCGCCAAAGAAGTAAATCTTCCCGTTATCGGGATAGGCCGCTGCCACCCCGCGTTTGCGGGCTTGCGGCAGCGCGGGGCCGTCGCTCCACGAGTCGAGGGCCGGACGGCCGGCGACCCCGGCCTGCGCTCCTGATTGATCGATCACGCGGGCCGCGAACACAGCCCCCAGTACCACGAATACCAGCAACGCCAGAGCCGGCCGCGACATCAAGACCCCTCCCAAACTATTAATTCGGTTTGCCGTCAGAGTGTGCGCAGGTGTATGCGATGCGATACTATGTACCCGCCTCACCGGCGCCAGGCGGGGGCCAGGCGGTGCGTTATCCGCCGATGTGGGACATTTCGACCTTCGGCAGACGGGCGGTGGCCTGGGTGCGTATCTCGGAGTAGCGGTCGGCCCGCGTCCGCCAGACCTGGCGGACCACGGCCGCGATCTCCTCGTCCGACTGGCCGCCGCGCAGCAGCGCGCGGAAGTCGGTGCCTGTCCGCCCGAACAGGCAGGTGTAGAGTAGCCCTTCCGAAGAAAGCCGGGCGCGGGTGCAGGCGCCGCAGAAGGGTTGGGTGACGGAGGCGATGATGCCGATCTCGCCGCCGCCGTCTTTGTACCGCCAGCGTTGAGCCACTTCGCCGCGGTAGTTCGCCTCGACCGGCTCGATCGGCAACTCGGCGTCGATCAGGCGGACGATTTCCGCCGCGCTGACCATGTCGTCCATCTGCCAGCCGTTGGTCGATCCCACATCCATGTACTCGATGAAGCGCAGGATGTGGCCGGTGCCGTGGAAGTAGCGGGCCATCTCGACCACCGAGTGGTCGTTCATGCCCCGCTTGACCACCATGTTAATTTTGATTGGCGCCAGCCCGGCGGCCTGCGCAGCTTCGATGCCCGCCAGCACGCGCTCCACCGGGAAGTTCACGTCGTTCATGGCCTGGAAGACGGTATTGTCCAGCGAGTCGAGGCTGACGGTGATGCGCTGCAACCCCGCGTCGCGTAGCGCTTGCGCCTTCTTAACCAGCAGCGAGCCGTTAGTCGTCAGGGTGAGGTCGCGGACTCCGTCGAGTTGGGCCAGCATGGCGATGAGCTTTTCCAGGTCGCGGCGCACCAGCGGTTCGCCCCCGGTCAGGCGGATTTTCTCGACGCCGTGGTCGACGAAGATGCGCGTGAGCCGCGTGATTTCCTCAAAAGTGAGCAGTTGGGCGGAGGGGAGAAACTGGAAATCGCGGCCAAATACTTCCTTCGGCATGCAGTAGACGCAGCGGAAGTTGCAGCGGTCCGTCACCGAGATGCGCAGATCTCGGAGGGGCCGGTTGAGTGTATCGGCGATGTACTGACCCATCAAAAACTGTCCGTTCTGACCTTGTCCAGCGAAGCGCCCGGCGATCCCCGGCTGCCTATCCGGCGGCCTGCCCAAGCCAGGTGCTTCCGTCTTCGTACCATTCTTTTTTCCAGACCGGCACGGTGGCCTTGAGCCGGTCGAGCGCCTCGGCGCAGGCCGCGAAGGCTTCGGCGCGGTGTGGCGCGGCCACCGCGATCACCACGCTGATCTCGCCAATTGCCAGCCGCCCCGTGCGGTGGCGGATGCCGATGCCGTGCAGCCCGTACTTGGCGGCGATCTCCGTGCTTAGCGCCCGTAGCTCGCGCTCGGCCAGGTCGGGGTACGCTTCGTACTCCAGCGCGACCACGCGCTTGCCCTGGTGGTTATCGCGCACCAGCCCGACGAAGGTGACGACAGCGCCGTCGGCGGGCGTCTGCACTTCCGCCGCCAGTTGATCGACCGACAACGGATCGGCGGTGATCTCGAAGGGGCCAAGCGCCGGCTCGGTCCCCGCAGTGCCGGCCATCCGGCTCACCCGCCACTGACAGGCGGCAAGAACGCCACCTCGTCACCGCCGGTCAGCACCCGGCTGTTTTTGGCCCAGGCGCCATTGACGGCATATGCGGTATAGCTCGTCGCGGCCCCCGCCGCCGCCAGCCCCGGCGCGGCGTCCAGCAGATATTGCCAGAGGCCGCCGACGGTGGTACCCACGGGCACGGTGACCGCGAGATGGTCCTGCCCGGCGGCCTCGCGGTAGAGCGCGAAGAAGCGGGCGGTCACAGTCATTTGCGGACGGGTCTCCGTCGCGGCGGGTTGGGTTGCGCTGCTGTTCATAGCGATACTTTCCTTAATCTGGGCAGGCGCACTGATCGGGCCACACCTAATGCGCCTATCCCGCATGTTACCACAGCTAGCCTGCCGCGTCAACTGTTTTTGCGGGTTTTCACCTAAAGTCACCGGAATTTGATACTACCGCGCGGATGACTCCGGCTGCCGGGGGATTCCCCAACATGCTATAATAGCCCCGTGCGCTACATCGGCTCCAAAGACCGGCTTTTGCCGTTCATCCAGCAAGCCCTGGACGACCACGGCATCCAGGGCGGCATCTTTTGCGATGCCTTCAGCGGCACGACCGCCGTGGCCCGCCACGCCAAGACGCGCGGCTACAGGGTGATCGGCAACGACCTGCTGTTCTTTTCCTACGTCTTGCAGCGGGCCTATCTCTGCTGCAATGACTACCCGCGCTTCGCGGGCCTGCTGTGTGCCGCGGAGGCGCCCGGTCCGGACGGCCCCTTGTGCGCGGTCATCCACTATTTGAACGCCTTGCCGCCGCAGCCCGGTTTTGTCTGCCGGCACTACAGCCCCGGCGACGGCGACGAGCCGGGCCGGCGGCGCTATCTGAGCGCGGCCAATGCCGGGCGCATCGACTCCATCCGCCAACAGATCGCCGCGTGGTGGGACGCGGGCCGGTTGGCGGGCGAGGAGCCATACCTGCTACTGGCCGCGCTCATCGAGGCGGTGCCCTTTGTGAGCAATATTTCCGGCACCTACGGCGCGTTCCTGAAGGGCTGGGACCCGCGCGCCCTGAAGCCGCTCGTCCTGCGGCCACCGGCCATCCTGCCCAGCACACTGCGTCATGCCGCCTATTGCACCGACGCGACCACACTCGTCGTGGAGCAGCCCTCTGACGTGCTCTACCTGGACCCGCCGTACAACAGCCGCCCCTATGCCGGCAACTACCATCTGTTGGAGACCATCGCCCGGTATGACGCGCCGGTGGTCTACGGCAAGACGGGGCTGCGGCCCGCCGCCGGGCACTCGGCTTATAACAGTGCCGGGCGCGCGGCGACAGCCCTGCGCACCCTCGTGCGGGGCGCGCGCTGCACCCACCTGCTGCTCAGCTACAACAGCGAAGGGCTGATCCCCGAAGCTGCGATCCTGGATATTCTGGGCGAGCGGGGCCGGCCCGAGGTACGCCGCCGGCCCTATCGCCGCTTCCGCAGCGACGCCGACAGCCCCCGGCGCCGCTATGCCCCGCAGCACGAGGTGAGCGAAAACCTGTACTACGTGCGGTGCGCGCCATGACCGGCCCGGCGCCCATTGACCCGCGCAACCGGCTGAACGACCTGACCGGGCGCGAGTGGGTCTACTTCCTGCAATCGGTCCAGGCGACGGCCTACCCGGCGCGCGGGCCGGAGTCCTACGGCCACAACCTGCGCCGGGCGCACCCCTCGCCTAAGCCGCCGCAGCTCATGGCCGACATCATCCGCTTTTTCACCAAGGCGGGCGGCTGGGTGCTCGATCCGTTCATGGGTGTGGGCGGCACGCTGCTGGGCTGCGCGCTCACCGGGCGGCAGGGCGTGGGCGTGGACCTGTCGCCCGACTACCTGGCGATCTACCGGCAGGTCTGCGTCCAGGAGGGGCTGGCCGAGCAACTCACCGCCTGCGGCGATGCGCGCGACCTGGACTGCTATCCCACCGTCCGCGATCACGTCTTCGACCTGATCCTGACCGACCCGCCCTACGGCGATATGCTGGCGCGGCCCCAGGACGGCGAGAAGAAGAAGCGCACCGGCTCCGATGCCCCTACGCCGTTCACCGCGCAGCCCGAAGACCTGGGCAACCTGCCCTACGACGCCTTTCTGGACGCGCTCGACGGCATCCTGGCGGGCGCGGTGCGCTACCTCAAGCCGGGGGGATACCTGGTGGTCTTTGCCAAGGACTTGCAGCCGACGGCCACGCACCACAACATGCTGCACGCCGACCTGGCCGCGCGCCTGCCCGGCGCCATCCCCGGCCTGCGCTTCCGCGGTTACAAGATCTGGGTCGATCAGACGGTGCGTCTCTATCCCTTTGGCTACCCGTTCCAGTTCGTCGCCAACCAGCTCCACCAGTACATCCTGGTGTTTCAGGCGCCCGCCGGGCCGCGCTAAGCGGCGGGAACCATGCGCCCGGCCGGGGCATCCCAGCGCCAGGGGGCGTCCGGCCCCCACAGGCGCAC
>JAICKM010000709.1 GCA_025927935.1 Chloroflexia bacterium
GCACCGGCGATATGCTGGGCACCACCAGCGCGGCGCCCAATCGTGACACGACCACGGACACCAACCGCGGGACTCTGTAGCTCCGCAATTCCATAGGCCCCCGGCCCGCCACACCGCGCCGCCCGTAGCCACAGATCAGGCTGGACTCCCCCTTGGCCTACCCGGCGGTGGGTCGGGGGCGTTTTCGCATGTCTCGCGGATGGCACGTTGCTTGCTTTTGCGACAATAGCAACGAGTCGTCTCCCGCCGGGATTCTGCCGGGCGGCAGGCCGGTTTCAAACCGGCCCCTACACTACGCAACTATCGGGACCGGAGACTAGAAATAAGAACCGTCTGGCTTTCTCTCTTCCACGTTGGCCGGGAGGTAAGGATCCACGAGAATGATCCGCAATGCGGTGCCGGACGCCGCGCAGGTGCGGCCCGACATGATCCATAGGGTGGTGGCTGGAGCGGCGCGTGCTCAGTACCTTGCCCCGCAAAGTCTATTGAGCGAAAGCCGAGGCGCCTGATGCAATCCGATAACTCCCAGGTCCATCTGTACGGGACCGAAATGAAGGATGAGAAACCGTTCGCCGTGTCTACGGTGAACGGGCCGGAGCCGCCGAAACCGGCGGGGTGGCACGTCTCCACGGGCACGATCATCCGCATCATGCTGGTGATCCTCGGCGTGCTCTTCGGCGCCTGGGCGATCTATCGCATCCTGCCGATCCTGCTCCTGCTCTTGATCGCCATCATGCTGGCGACGGCCATCGAGCCGGTCGTCAACAATCTGCGGCGCGGCCCCTTCAGCCGCAGCCAGGGCATCTTGATCGTCTATACGGGCATCTTCATCGTGTTGCTGCTGATCGGCTGGCTGATTATCCCGGTGTTCATCAACCAGGTGGGCGAAGTTCTCAATAACCTGCCCAAGAGCATCAGCGACTTCAAGACGTGGGCGGGCACCATCCACGACCCGTTCCTGCGCAACCAGGCCACCCAGGCGGCCAACGCCCTCGATTCGCTGTTCCGCAACACCCAGCAGCCGGCGGGCGGCACGACCAGCGAGCAGGTGGCGTCCGTTAGCTCCGTCGTCCTGGGCCTGGCCGAGACGGCACTCTCGGTCATCGTGTTGTTCGTGATCGCCTTTTACTGGATGACAGAGCGCACCCGAATCAAGCGCTGGGTGGTTTCGCTGCTGCCCGCGGATCGGGGCAATCGCATCCGCCGCGTCTGGGATGAGATCGAGGTGAAGGTCGGCGGATGGGTGCGCGGCCAGTTGACGCTGATGGCCCTCGTCGGGCTGATTAGCGCGCTGGGCTATTTTGTGATCGGCGTGCGCTACTGGCCCGCGCTGGCGCTGTTTATTGCGCTGGCCGAGGCGATCCCGCTGGTCGGCCCCTATATCGGCACGGCCCCTGCCGTGCTCGTGGCGCTGACGCAGCCGGGCAACGACGGCTTGCCGCTGTTACTGGGCATGGACAATATGGGCAACGTGACACGGGCGCTGCTGGTCATCGTGTTCGCCGTGTTGTTGCAGACGGTCGAGGGCAATGTGCTGGTGCCCCGGATCATGCGTAACAGCGTCGGCATCAGCGCCTTGACGGTGATCGTGAGCCTGCTGATCGGCTCGGCGCTGGCCGGGTTGGCCGGGGCCTTGCTGGCCGTGCCCATCGCCGGGGCGATCCAGGTCATTATCATGGACCTGCAAGCCGCCGCCACGGCCCGCGCCGAAGCCGAGAAACGCGCGGCGCAGGATGCCGTCGAGAAGGAGCATCTGGAGCACATCATTGTGCCCAGCGACGAGACCGCCCACACGGCGAACGACGCGCCCAAGCTAATCGTGCCGGGCGGAGCGGGGAGCAGTAGCGGGCAGTAGCCGTCAGCCGTCCGCTATCAGGGGTGTCGATGTAGGGGCCGGTTTGAAACCGGCCCGTGCGGCTGGATAGAGGGGTTGTCGATGTAGGGGCTGATTTCAAACCGGCTCCGTGCGTTTGCACAAAATAGAAGGGCGGACGCCGAAGCGTCCGCCCTGTTGCTATGCGTATCGGCGCGTGCGGCGCGGTAGGAGTTGCGCCTACCACCCGTAGCGTTCCTCTTTCCAGGGGTCGCCACGCATATGATAGCCGGCTTCCTCCCAGAAGCCCGGCGCGTCCTCGGCCATGAACTCCAGCCCGCGCACCCACTTGGCGCTCTTCCAGAAGTAGAGGTGCGGCACGACCAGGCGTAGCGGCCAGCCGTGCTCCAGCTCCAGTTCGTGGCCCTCCGCTTTGTGCGCGAAGATCACGTCGTCGCGCAGCAGGTCGGCCAGCGGCAGGTTGGTGGTGAAGCCGTTCTCGGCGTGGATCATCACGAACTTGGCGTTTGGCTTGAGCTTGACAGCCTTCATCACTTCCTTGAAGGGCACGCCCTCGAAGTTAAGATCGAAGCGAGTCCAGCGCGTCACGCAACTGATGTCGCGGGTGAGCGAGATCTTGGGCATCGCCATGAACTCGTCCCAGGTCCAGCGCACCGGCTGCTCGACCAGGCCCCAGATGCGGAAATCCCAGTCTTCCAGCCGGCGGTGGGGCACCGGGCCGTAGTGCAGGACGGGCCATTTCTCGGTGAGGCTCTGGCCCGGCGGCAGGCGCTTTTTCAGTTCGTCGGGCGCATAGTGGCTCTTAGGGCCGCGCCCAAACAGGTCAAACATATACCTTCGCTCCTTGCCGTCCGCCGAAGTAGGCCCGGAACCCGCGTTCGGTCGAGAGCGGCAGTTATTCATGGCTGGGGCGCGATTGGGCTGGCCCCTGCGGGCAGCAATACTGCCCATACGCGGTTGGACATGCCGCGATCCGCTACTACACGTATTTTAGAACGTCACGCGAGCAGGTGCTGGATGTATAAGCGCATCCGCTCATGACTCCGGCGTAGCGCCCACCCGCGCAACACGAGACGATCCTGCGCCGGCCAGGACCCGGCGGGCTTTGGGCCTCCCGGGAAGCTGCGAATCATGGCCCGAAATCGGAGATTACCTCTTGACTCCTGCCGCCGTTTCTGCTATCTATTATCTATAGATTCTCCATCCTCGCGTTAAATCCACATCCTGCCCTGCGTTAAATCCACGTCCTGCTGGGCGCTCCACAAGCATATAGGACCCTATTGGCTGATCGCTCGTAGTGTCGCTTGTATATCCCGAACTGGCCGTTACGATTCCGAATGAGCGATGATGCACTGGAACGTGGACAGCTCCTCGACGTTGATTAGTAGACTCAACTTGCCGATCGACTATTGGCCCACGCCGGCCGATCGTGTGGTGGGCCCGAGCCGTAGCTGTACACCGGGTTCAGGCGGTGCATAACATCTCACGCGTCGTGCGGTGGATACTCAGCCCAATATATCGTACAGGGGGATAGCGCCAATCAGGCGCTTGCAGCCGGCATAATGTGGCCCTGCGCCGGCGCAACGGACCCGCAGCATCGTCCGTGCCCCAGATGGGATGCCCACCATGCTGTTTCAAACTCTTCATCCTTCCAGAGCAGGATAAGCAACCCATAGCGTTAGCGCGCTGCGCCCGCTCGCCGGCGGCGCAGATCACCGAAGCGAGATATAGCCGATCCGCTCTAGTATAGCGCGCCGTAGTTCACCCGGCGGTATCGCGCACCGCCGACCCGGCGGAGACCGCGGCCACGCATGCCGCGTGGCCGCCGGGTCGTACTGGAGGGATCGGTTCCGGGGGGACCGGCCATAGCGGTTCTGATGGTTGGGAAAGGAGGCTCATGC
>JAICKM010000713.1 GCA_025927935.1 Chloroflexia bacterium
GAGCGGCGTGGGCGGCGCGGGCCGGGGCCTGGGCCGCACGCAGACGGGCGCGTTGCGTAACTACGCGCTGGTGATCCTGCTCGGTATGGTCGGGCTGCTGGCCTATTTGCTGGCCTTCGGCAATTTGCACTTTTAGGCGCGGGGGGTTATGGGCGAGACGATATTGGGCATACCGGCGCTCTGGTATCTGTCGCTGGTGCTGTGGCTGCCGCTGATTGGGGCGGTGGGCCTGGCGTTGGTGAGTGAGCGGGCGGCGCGGGGCGTGGCGCTGGTTGTGGCGCTGGTGGAAGCGGTGCTGGCCTCGCTGCTGTTGCTGGGACCGGGCACGGTCGGCGGCGGCATGGACTGGCTGCCCGCCTTCGGGTTGCGCTATGCGTTGCAGGTGGATGCCCTGGCGCTGCCGTTTGTCCTGCTGGCGGCGGGGTTGCTGGTCGTGGCCGTGGCCGCGCCGCCGTCCTGGCGGGCCGCGCTCGGTGAGCGGAATCCGGGGCCGGTGCGCGGCTACTACGCGGCGCTGCTGGCGCTGACCACCGGTATGCTGGGCGTGTTCCTGGCGGGCAGTGTGTTCCTGTTCTACATCTTCTGGGAACTGATGCTGCTGCCCGCGTACTACCTGCTGGCCCGCTTCGCCCGCGTGGACGGGCCGCGCGTCGCCCTGCGCTTCGTGCTCTACACGCTGGCCGGGGGCCTGCTGATGCTGGTCGGGCTGCTGGTCATGGGCGCGACGGCGGACGCGCACGGCGCGGGCTTCAATCCCGACGCGCTGCTGGGCAGCCTGGGCGGGCAGATCGACTCGAATACGCAGTTCTGGCTGTTCGCGGCGATCCTGGCCGGGGCGGTGGTGAAGATCCCGCTGGTGCCGTTCCACTCCTGGCAGCCCGAATCCTACGCCGAGGCGCCCGCGCCGGTGGCGGTGATCCTGGCCGGGGTGATGGCGAAGACGGCGATTTATGTGCTGATTCGCTTCGGCGTGCTGGTGTTCCCGGCGGGAGCGCTGGCCTGGCAGCCGGTCGTGGCGACGCTGGCGGTGATCGGCATCGTCTACGGGGCGCTGGCGGCGCTGGCGGCGCGCGAGTTCCCGCGCGTGGTGGCCTATGTCAGCCTGAGCCACATGGGCTTCCTGGCCCTGGGGGTCGCGGCGGGCACGCAGCAGGCGCTGGCCGGGGCGGTCTTGCAGGCGGTGAACCACGGGGTGATCATCGCCGGGCTGTTCCTGCTGGCTGCTATGCTGGAGCGGCGGGCCAGCGGGGCGCGGAGTTTGGCCGCGTATGGCGGCTGGGCGGCCCGCTGGCCGCGCCTGGCGACCGTGTTCTTGCTGGTGGCGCTGGGCGCGTTGGGCCTGCCGGGGCTGAGCGGCTTCAGCGGCGAGTTCCTGATCCTGCTGGGCACCTATCGCGTGCTACCCTGGGCCGTGGTCGTCGCGCTGGTCGGGGTGATCCTGGCCGCGTGGTATGCCGCGCGCTTCTATCAGGCTACAATGCACGGACCGGAGACCCCTGCCGCGGGGGACCGCGCCGACCTGACGCGGGGCGAAGCCCTGCTGCTTGCGCCGCTGCTGGCGGCGATTGTGATTATCGGCCTGGCGCCCGGACTGATTACCGGGTCGCTGTTCGCCTGGCTAGGCACGCTGCGCCTGCCTTAGCGGAGTATTGTTTTGGACTTGAACTTCACAGCCGCCGACTGGGCCGCCGTCGCCCCGCACCTGATCCTGGCGGCCACGGTGCTGCTGGTCATGCTGGCCGACCTGTTGCTCTCGGCCATGCGCTCGCGCGCTATCGTGCCGATCCTGGCCGGGCTGAGCCTGGTGGGGGTGGTCGTCGCGGGACTGGCCGCGCTGTGGGGGCCGACCGGCGGCGGGGCCGCCTTCGGCGGCATGGTCGCCACCGATCCGGCGGCGCTCTACGTCACCGAGACGTTGCTGATCGGCGGCGGGCTGATGCTGCTGGTCAGCGCGGCGTACATCGAGCGGGTGGGCCTGGCGCATCCGGGCGAGTTCTTCGCCCTGACGCTTGCCGCGCTGCTGGGGATGCTGGTGCTGGGCACGGCGGCGCACTTCATGACCCTGTTTCTTGGCTTGGAGATGCTGTCGCTGGCGCTCTATGTGCTGGCCGGGTTCGCCGGGGGCCGCCACCACTCGCGCGAGTCGGCCATCAAGTACTTCCTGCTCTCGTCGTTCGCCACGGGCTTCCTGCTCTACGGCATCGCGTTGCTCTACGGCGTGACCGGGCATACGGGGCTGGCGGACGTGGGCGCGGGGCTGCGCACGGCGGCGCAGCAGCCGGGCGGCGGGCTGATGATGCTGGCGGGCGTGGGATTGGTGGCCGGGGGCCTGGCCTTCAAGGTGTCGGCGGTGCCCTTCCATATGTGGACGCCGGACGTGTACCAGGGTGCGCCCGCGCCGATCACCCTGCTGATGGCCGTGGGTACCAAGGCGGCGGCGTTCGCCGCGATCTTGCGCGTGTTCTACGGGGCGCTCGGCGCCGGGGCCGCCACCTGGCAGCCGATCCTCTACGCGCTGGCCGTGCTGACCATGGTCGGCGGCAACCTGCTGGCGCTGCCGCAGCGCGACTTCAAGCGCCTGCTGGCCTATTCGAGCATCGCCCACGCGGGCTACCTGTTGATCGGCGTCGTAGCGAACACAAGCGCGGGCGCCGCGGGTGTGCTATACTATCTCCTGGCATATACCATCATGAACGCCGGGGCCTTTGGGGTCGTGGCGGCGCTGGAGCAGGCCGACGGCAGCGGAGTCGCGCTGGCCGACCTGCGCGGGTTGGCAGCCCGGCGCCCCTGGCTCGCCCTCGCCCTGTTCGTGAGCCTCGTCTCGCTGGTCGGCATCCCGCCATTGGGGGGCTTCTTCGGTAAGCTCGGCGTCTTCGGCGCCGCGGTGCAGGCCGGCCATGCGGAACTCGCCTTGCTGGGGGTAGTGATGAGCGCCGTGTCGGGGTACTACTACTTGCGCCCCGCCGTCGCGCTTTATCTGCCCGCGCTCCCCTCCAGCACCGCCTCGCCGCCCGACCGGGCGCGCTGGGGCACGATCCTCGCGCCCGCTGTGGCCGCAGCGGGCACGATCCTGCTTGGCCTGGCCGCCGGTCCGCTCTACGCGTGGGCCGCCCAGGCCGCCGAGGTGCTCAGGAGATGACACATGGAGCCTGTTCAACGCATCGAATGCCAATGGTGCCGTAGCCAGAACCCGCCGCAAGCCACGGCCTGCTGGGCCTGCGGGGCGCCGCTCGACATCCGGAACCTGGTCAGCGACTCGGGATGGCGCGAGGCGCCGCGCATCCGCGACATGACGGAGATCCATTTCGGCAACAGTACCTGCCAGGTCGAGGGTGAGATCGTGCCGGTGGCCGAGATGACCCTGGCCCCCGGCGACGGCGTCTTTTTCGAGCATCACACGCTACTCTGGAAGGACGAAGGCATGCCGGTGACGGTGATGCCGTTGCAGGGCGGTGTCAAGCGTGCCCTGGCCGGGATGCCGTTCATCGTCACCACCGCCCATGGGCCAGGCCGGGTCGCCTTCTCGCGCGACGCCACCGGCGAACTGGTTGTCTTGCCGCTGCACAGCGTCTTGTTTCTGGACGTGCGCGAGCACGCCCTGCTGGTGGCCTCGCACCAGATCTCCTACTCCTTCCTCCGCATCAAGGGGCTGCGCAACATCCTGTTCGGCGGCCAGGGGATGTTCATGGACCGCTTCGTCACCGGCAACGCCC
>JAICKM010000270.1 GCA_025927935.1 Chloroflexia bacterium
CCGGTCCCGCCGGCTGCGTTGCCTGCGGGCTAAGACCGTTGATGCCCATCAGGCGATTAGGCAGCGTATCGGCGCTCGGCGTCGTGGGGCTGGTGCTGCCGTCGGGCGCGCCTCACATGGCGGCGGGCACCCCGGCCAGGTTGGCCGTCCAGTTCCACTGTGTGCCGATGTTCAGGACGCCGGTTCCGGGGGTACACTCGTGTCCGTCACGGTGATATCCATAACCGAAGTGACACCGGCGATATCCATCGGCCTGATCGCCACGTAGTAGGGCGGCTCGGTGGCCGGGGGCGTATAGAGGGTGGGGGCGCCGGACCCGCAGAGATCGGCTTCGGTGAGCGGGAAGGCCGTTTGCACTGCGAAGGCGAAGGTATCAGCGCGCACCTGCCAGGTGCCGTCGGCGGCGGTCCGCACCAGGCCCGCCGCCGGGATCAGCCTGATCACGTTGGTCAGCGATACGTCGCCCGTGGGTGCCGCGGCGCGGGTCGTTTCCGCCGTGTTGGAGTCGTTTGGCGGCAGCATCGCCGCGAAGTCGCTCCAGCCCAGCGGTTCGGGGCCGCTCGGCTCAGCGCCGAAGGGGATGGTGAAGGAGATGATATACCAATCGACGTGGACATTGCCGCCCACCTGCGGCCCGTAGATCTCCAGGCGGGCCCCTAACTCGACCGAGACCGTGACCGAGCAGAAGAGCAGATCCAGCTTGTACGCTGCGCCGATGCTGACACTGACAAAGCCGCTGAAGTAAAACGGCTTCCAGTGGAACAGGAAGTCGGCCTGGGCCGTGAACCAGGCGTGCAGGTTGCCCGCGTGGAACTGCAAGTCGAGCAGGCCGCCGCCCATGACGCAGGAAGGCGTCAAGGCGAAATAAGCGTTGCTCTAGATGGTCAGGTTGTCGCTGATCTGCCAGCTAAAGCCTAGGCGCGGCTCGTCGGGATACCAGTCGGGCTTGCTGAAGGCGGGGTGATAGCCGCCAAGGGTTAGCACAAAGTCGCCGGAATGCTGATCGCCGAACCAGAGATAGAAGGCAAAGCCGCCCGTCAGATGACCCGCGGGCACGATGACGTAGGAGTTGGGCGTCAGCGTGGCGGTAGCGCCGAAGAAGCCCGGCGATGGGTGCAGAATGACCTCAAGCTGCAATTCGGCGTAGGCGAACTGCTCCGGCCCGACCTGCGGCAGCTTGATGCGCGACAGCCCGAGGATGGCGATCTCAAAGTCCTTGCCGAAGATGGCGGCGACGACAGCGTTGGATTGGATCAGCTCGAACGAGGTAAATTGCACGCCCGCCGCCAGCCAGTTGACGCCCTGTGCGGGCGGCACCCAGGCTGAGAGCGCGGCCAGCGCCGCGGTCGGGGTGGCGTTCGGCCCGCCGATCTTCCCCGGATCGCTGATGCCGGCGAGCAGGGGGAAGTCGGCGACCGCATCCTGGGTAGGCAGCACGAGACTGCGATTATAGCCGAAACCCGCGCAGAGGCCGGTGACGAAAAAGACCGGCGGGCCGCCAATGGTCGCGGCAAGCTGGGCGAAGATGAACAGCGATGGATGGCCGTTGAGCGAGGCGTAGGCGCCGATGGCCGAGATGGCCCAGGTGGCGGCCTGGATCAGGGCCTCGCCCTCGTACTCGGTCGGGGTGATCGTGGTGTCCTTCAGCAAACCTCCGCTGATCGCCACCGGCCCGGCGGCATATGACACCGCCAGCCCGGCCAGGTCGAGGGCATAGCTGTTGAGTTGGCCGGGCGTGCTGAGTGGGATGCCAAGCGACAAGCTGTACAGATCCACTTCCAGCACGGCCAGCTTGACCCCGCCGTCGAACAGCACGGTCAGCATCATACCGGGGTTGGGGTCGGGCCACTGGATGCCGATGCGGCTGCATTCGAGCGGGCCGAAGGAGCGTTGCACCGGAATCCAGACGGTGCCTTCATCGCTGCCCGACTGCTGCAGATTGAAGTCGAAGCGCGTCGTGTTGTTGGGGTCGAACACCTGGGCGACGGAGGCCGAGAAGGTGGGGTTGATCGCCTCCTTGTCGCCCGCCGGCTCGGACGTGCCGGACGAGAGGAGGTTTTGTGCGACGGGGTTTCCGGCGACCCCCGACAGGCCGTTGCCGAGCGGGAACCCGAGGTCCGCGCACCCCACGGCCACGCCCCAGACGATCTCCGTCAGGTTGGCGAAATCGAGCGAGAGCAACATCCGCGGCTCGACTCCGCTAAGCTGAGCGCCGTTAATATTGAACAGAGGGTTGCCCTGGGTGCCGCTGACATCCAGACCGATGCTGATCAGATCGAGCCGGGGCTGGAACGCGAGGCTGCTGCCGGGCGCCTCAGCCAGCAAGGTGAGCCAGATGCCGGGGCCGGCAAACCTGCCGTGGGGGTCGCTACGCGAGATCCACGAGTTATTGTCTGTGTCGGTGGAAAGCACTTTGCCAAGCTGGATCTTGATCGTGGGGCCGCCGGTGGGCGAAACGTCGATGTCGGGCAACTGCAAGCCCAAGCCATAGGCGGTGCCGGCGCCATCGTAGACGCTGTAGATCCAGATGCCACCGGCGGCGAAGGATACAATGGGATTTGTGTAGGTGGCAAGGTACGTGAGGCCCTGACCGAGCAGAAACGCGGCGATCTGCGCCGGCGTTTTGTCCACCAGGTCGTTGAAGGAGCCGAAGACGTATTGCTCGTTCTTCTGCGTCAGGATGCCGACCGCGCTCAGGATGCCTCCGATAGTAAAGGGCGTCTGACCGAGCTTGGTGTTAACCCAGTCGTCGACCGGTGCGGTGCCTAGCAGCGCGTTGACCCAGGTGCTGACCGTGGCACTTTGTAAGGCGGCCAGGGTGTTGAAGGTGGATTGCGGCTGCGGCGGGTTCAGGCCGATGAAGCTCAGCGCGTAGCCAGGCACCGCACCGGTGAAATAGACGCTGCCGGTGAATTGCAGGCCGGTGAAGCTGACCTCGCCTGCCGTGAACGTCTCTTTCGTGTCGACCGTGAGCACGAATTCGAGCGGATAGCCGCTGCTTCCAGTGACGATGACCGGGCTACCGACCGGGATGACGAATAGCGGCACGTAGACAGATGCCTGGATCGTCACCCCCGCCCCCTCAAAGGTATGCAAGAGCCCGAAGCCGATAGTCGAGTCAGCGCCGGAATCGTCGAGGGGCAACACGACGTAGACGTAGGTGGGGTGGCCCTCCCATTTGAACAAGTACCAGGCCCGGCCGGTGGGTGTGTTAGCAGCGGGCGTGCCCAGCAGGTCGCGCAGCAGCTTGA
Organism: Chloroflexia bacterium; assembly: GCA_025927935.1. The sequence continues at coordinate 3,252 of JAICKM010000270.1, forward strand.
TCAGCGCGGCACGCTGGGCGGGGATTGCTTCGACATGGTTCAGCGCCGTCTGGAACCACGACAAGTCGAAATAGGTCGTGCCGTCGCTCTGAGTAAGCAAACCCATTAGCAGGCCAAAGTCACTGACGAGTGTGGGCAACGCATCGGCTGGAAGCGCAATCGGAGATAGATCGCCCTCAGCCGTTTCGGCGTCAGCCATAACACGCTCCTTGGGCGCGCAGCGTCGCGCGCCCAACGGGTTCAGGTTGTCAAAGACTGCGTCGGTTGGTACTGCGGTTTGCGCGGAAGTATAGCAAACGGCGTCGCTGGTGAGGAGTGGGTGGAGGTGAGTCAACCAGGCCCGAGTGATGGCCGTTCCTCCCTCGCGCCCTGTCAATATTTTAGCTCTGGAGAATCGAGGGAATTGGAGAGCAATTTGGGTGCTGCTGCAAGAAATGGCGTGTAGGGTGCGGACTTGGCGTACGGAGCCGGAACACAAGTAGCACGGCAAGCTAGCCGCAGTGAACGGCCACCCGGCAGATCTCCTGCAGTTGCTTTAAATGAATCCGGGCCGCATCAAGGCATCGAGCAGCGTTGCCGCATTCTAATCGAGAAACCTCGCCGGATCGCGTGGTGCAACGTCGAGACGTGCTGGGCGACATCATTTACGAAAATAGCCGCGAGACCGCGTGACATCACAGCAGCCGCAAATAACAAAACCGCACCCGACAGGACGCCTGGCATGGCCGCGCCGCCCGCCAGGCCGTTAGTGGGTAAGAATTAGGGTTACAGGCTGGCTGTGCGCCTTGCCGCCGCCCGTGCCGGTCACAGTCAGTGTGAAGCTGCCCGTTGGACCGCTCTTCTGCGCGCTAAGGGTCAGGGTGGCGGTACCGGTGCCGCCCGCCGCCAGGCCCACGGCATTGGGACTGAACGCGCCGCTGGTTTTACCCGGTAAGCCGCTCACGCTCAAACTGACGTTCCCTGCGAACCCGTTGAGGGAAGCTAGGGTAACCGTGTAGCTCGTGCTACCGGGCCGCCCGAGCGTGCGGCTTGCCGGCGCGACGCTCAAACTGAAATCGGGACCCGGCACCGGCGTGCGGGTGGGCGTGGCCGTCGGCGTGCGGGCCGACGTACTAGTCGGGGTGGGCGTCTTGGTGGCCGTGTTGGTCGGGATGGCTGCCGGTGTGTTGGTCGGCGTATTGATCGGCGTGGGCGTGGCCTGCGTGACGGCGTTGACCGCCGCCAGTGCGTCTACCCGCCCCCACCCAAACGAGTTGTTCGGGATGCTGCTGCTGGATGTGCCGCCGCAGGTCTGGGCCGGGCTGACCACCACGCCGGGGTTCGCCGTGTTTTGCAGAATCGTCTTGGTGGTGGTTATGTCGCGCGCCCGGTCCGGGCGCGCGGACCACAACAGGGCGACCACCCCGACCACGTGCGGCCCGGCCATCGAAGTGCCCGAGAGGCTGGTGTAGCTCGTGTCACTGCTGTAATAGGCCGAGCGCACGCTCACCCCCGGCGCGGAGATGTTCGGCTTGAGCAGGTTGGGGGTGTAGTAGGTGCTCGGTCCGCGGCTGCTGAAGCTCGCCAATGTGTTGCTGCTGTCAATCGCTCCCGTCGAGAACGCGGCGGAGTAGATGGCCGGCGGATCGCTCACAGTGGAGCAGCCGGGGCCACTATTGCCCGCTGAGGCTTCGACAAAGATGCCCGCGGCCTGCGTGTTGTTGACGATGGTTTCTAGCTCGGCGCGCGTGGTGCAGCCCTCGCTGGCCGGGCAGGTCCAACTGTCATTCATCACATGCGGGCGCCGCGTTGGGTCGGGATTGTTGCCGGTCAGATCGGTTGGGGCGAGAAAGAACTGGAAGCACTCGGTATAGGTGGCCGGGGTGCCGTTGCCCTGGTCCATATTGCGGCAGCCGATCCACTGCGCGCCGGGCGCCACGCCCACCTGATTGCCCGCCCCGTCATCCCCCGAGGTGGTGCCCGTGGTGTGCGTGCCGTGCCCGTTGTCGTCACAGGGGGCCTGGGTATTGGGACCGCAGATCCCCCCACCCGTGTGGATCGCGTCCCACCAGTTGTAGTTATGGTCGGCGCTGGTGCCGTTCCAGCCGCGATAGTGGGGCTTGAGGGCGGCATGCGTCCAGCGCATGCCGGTATCCTGGTTGCCGATGACAATGCCTTGCCCGGTGTACCCCAGCGCCCAGACCGCCGGCGCGTTGACGTTCTGTACCCCCCACTCGACCGCTTGCGGGAGGGCAGGGGCCGCTTGCAGGTTGGCAATAGTGGGATCCTCAATCCAGTGTTGGGGGCGGTTGGAGTCGAGGTGGGCCACATCGGGGCGGGCCGCCAGGCGGTCCAAGAGCGGGCGATCCGCCGTGGTGATGATCATGTTTGCCGCCCAGTACGACTGGTAGGCAACGCCCTGGGCTTTGAGCAGGGCCAGCACACCGGCCTGCGTGCGCGCGGCGTGGCTGGTCAGAGTCCGGTAGACGTACCAGCCGCGCGCATCTGGGTCTTTCATCGTATAGGCCGCACTCACGTCGGCCTGATCGGCCAGCATGATGACCACCGAGGCGCTCTTGCCGGGGGCGGTGTCCGCTAGCACGCCGGGATCGATCTTGCCGGCCGGCTGGGTGCCTGTCGTGGGGAAGTGGGCAGTAGGCTGGGCGTGGGCGGGGGAATCCAGACCCAGCGCCACGCCGGCCGTCGCCAGCAGCGCCAGCAGCAAAATGCCTGGCAGGGCCGAGAGTACCCGGCGCCAATTGATGGTAGCCAACATCGCAATCCTCCTTTGCGTGGCCCGGATCCAAGCGACCGATTAGCGGGTGATGGTCAGGTTGATGGTCTGACTGTGTGATTTGCCGCTACCCGTACCGATCACGGTCAGCGTCGAGGTGCCCAGCGCGGCGTTTCGGTTGATGGTCACGGTCAGCGTCGACGTGCCTGTCCCGCCTGCCGCCAGCGGCACCGGGTTGGGGCTGAAGCCGGCGCTCGTCCTGCTCGGCAGGCCGCTCACGCTCAGGCTGACGGTCCCCGCGAAGCTGTCAAGCGAGGTCAGCGCGACGGTATAGGTCGTACTGCCGGGGCGCGCCACGGTGCGGCTCGCCGGCGTGACACTCAGGGTGAAGTCGGGGCTGGGCGTGGGCGTATTGGTCGGCGTGCGGGTTGGCGTAGCCGTGGGCGTGCCGGTGGGCGTGCCGGTCGGGGTGGCCGTGGGACCGCCGGCCTCGGTGACGGTGAGGAAGACCGCTGTGACCGGCCCCCAGGTCGGGAAGCCCCCGTAAGCGGCGGCGCCCCGTCCGCGCACGAACAGGATATGCCGGCCCACCGCCAGGCCGCTGGTGTCCACCGTGGCGTTCACCGCGACGGTCGCCGCTGTGAAGGTGCCGTTCAGGGGGATGGCCGTGCCACCGGCCCAGGGAGGCGTGTCGATATAATATTCCGCCGCACCCACGCTCTGGCTGAAGCCATTTCCCGTCCAGGCGAAGTTGATGGTCGCGTTGAGGGTCGCCGCCGTGCCCTGGGCCACTGTCGCCGGCGACATGGTCACGCCGCGGGTGTCCGGCCCGTGGGCCAGCAGGTAGGGCGTGCGCGCGATCTTGGCCTGGTAGACCAGCGACCCCTGGTTAGCCGGCCACAGCGTGTTCTGGACGTAGGACAGCGACACCAGGAAGTCGGAACCGCCGACCTCGGTGCTAAACGCCGCCGCCCCCAGATCGCCATAGACCTGGTCAACCGCGTCGCCGTCCACGGCGTAGAGACAGACGGGCGGTGCGCACGCGGTGTAGCCGTTGCCCGCCGGCGCCGCGTTGGTCGCCGCGAGGTGCTTGCCCAGGTTCGCCAACTCCGGCCCATTCGGCGCGGCGGTGGTGGTCCAGCCCCAGGGGTAGAGGTCCAACGCCGCGTTCGAGTGCATATCCTGGTAGACGCCGCTGGCAGTCAGGGGGGCCGGGTCGGTATTGTTCGGTCCGCGCTGGTCGGGGATCAGCGCGCGGACCTGGTTGACCACGGCCTGGGTTTCGGGGTCTGAACCGGCGCTGGGGCCGCGATAGGTCTGGCTGCACGCCACACTGCTGGAGCCGCCGCAACACGCCCACAGGAAGGGGAAGTTGCGGTTATTGTCGGTGCCGAACTGGGTGCTGGAGGTGGGCGGCCAGGTGGTGCAGCCATTACTGTTGTTGGCGTTCTTGCGCTGATAGTAGGGACTGCTGCCCCCGCCGCCCGCCTCGACAATATGGTGGCCGTCGGGGTTGACCATGGGCACCACCCAGATGTCGTGCCAGTCCACCAGCCAGTGCGCGTCGGGGTTGGTATCGTACTGGTCCAGCAAGAGCTGGATGTAGAGCATAGCAATTTCGGGCGTGGCGATCTCGCGGGCGTGGATGCCGGCTTCATACCAGAAGACCGGTTTGGGGCCGGGAATGGCCTGGTTGGTGATATGCAGTGCCCAGAGGTCATAGCCGTTGTAGGCCGCCGGCCGGGTGCAGACACCGGGATGGACCTTGCACCACGAGTCACCGATGTCGACCTTCTGGGCCAGGGTGGGGTGGGCGGCGACCTCCTGGTCAAGGAAGGTCTGCATCTCCTCGACGGTCTTGTAGCCATTATAGAAGCTGTCGCCGAACAGGTGCGGATCGTTGAGCAGGGCGGTTTCTTGCTGGTTGATTTCGTACTTGAGGCCGAGCGCCTGGATCTGGGCCAGGAGGGCGCGGTCGGCCCAAACTGGGAGGTAGCCGCCCGTGGTGGCCACTTCTTCGGCGCCGAGTTGGGTGGCAAGGCGGTCGCGCTCGACGGCATCGTGGAAATAGACGTGTAGCGACCAGATCGTTGGCGCGCGCCCGCTGGGGCCGGGGGTGGACGCGGCCGGCTGGGCGGGCGCGGCGGCTACGGCGCGGGGCAAGACAGAACTGCCGGCGGTGAGCACGCCCAGGACCAGGGTGAGCGCCGCCACCGTGATGATCAAGACCTTGAGCTTGCTGTTCATGGTGCCCTTCCTTGTAGTGTGTACCGGTCCAGAAGCAGGGCCAGCCCGGACGCTTGCAGGACGGGGCCCTCAGCGTCGCGGCGCTGAGGACTCGCCGCCCATTGGTGCGCACCCAGGCGGGCGAAGGCGCAGAGCTGTGGCAGATACTCGTCTCTAGTCACGGCCCACGGCCTTTCTGCACACTCCAGGTACGAACCATTGCCGGGGTGGGGGGTGGAGCTTCAAGTGGCGGAGCGCCCCCGTGGTGCGGAGGTGAGGGCTTGGGGAAGGTAGTCCGCTTACCAGCCTTAGTATAACACAAGGCGCCGCTGGGCGCTATATCTGCGGTAAGAATTAAGATTCAGTTTGCTGCCCATAACTATGCAAAGGCGGTCGTA
>JAICKM010000840.1 GCA_025927935.1 Chloroflexia bacterium
CAGAAGACAGCTCGCCGGGATCCAGAGCATGTGCGGGGCGCTGATGAGATATGGCAGGGCGTCAGTTATCATGCCGCCCCAGGTCGGGGTGGGCGGTCGCACGCCAATGCCCAGAAACTCCAGCGTCGCTCCGGCAAGGATATAACCCCGAACGGCAAGGGTACCGGTGACGATCAGCGGGCCAAGCACGTTCGGCAGCAGGTGTACTAACATGATTCGCCAGCCCGGCACTCCAACAGCGCGGGCTGCCGTCACGAACTCCTTCTCGCGCAGCGACAGCACCTGCCCGCGCACCAGCCGCGCCACACCGATCCAACTGAGCAGCGACAGCGCCACCACAATCATGACGAACCCGCCCATGAGATCGGCCACCGCGGTGTCGCGCAGCGCCATGATCACGATGATCGTGAAGAGCAGGTCGGGAAATGCGTAGAGTGCATCGATGAGGCGCATCAGCAGGGTATCCACCCATCCGCCCCTGTAGCCGGCCAGCAGCCCGATGCATGAGCCGACTAGCAGGGTAAGTAACATCGGCACGAAACCGGAGGCCATTGAAACGCGCGCCCCAAAAATCACGCGGCTCAGCATATCGTGCCCGAGGTCGTCGGTGCCCAGCCAAAAACCGGGCTTCCCGCTGCTAAGGGGATCGCCGGTCTGCACCCAGGCCGGGGGCAACAGCACGCCGCCGTTGCCGCGATTGGCGCGAGCCCGGCTCTGGAAGTCGATCGGCCAGGGCGTGAGCTGATCCGCGAAGGTTGCGGCCAGCGTGAAGAGGGCAATGACGCCGAGAGCTGCCAGGGCAACTTTATTTTGGGCCAGCCTGCGCCACGCATCGCTCCACAGGGAGTGCTGCTTGCCTGCCCTGGCGCTCAGGCCCTGCTCGATACTTGCACTTGCCATCGCAGTTGAACCTCGCTCATCCTAATGCGGGTGGCGCAACCTTTGTATAATTATACCCTACCATGTCTACGAGTAGCGACGATGTGCGTGCTACCACTCCCGGAGCGTCTTTGGTAACGGCGATAGAACGCGACCGCGAAGTGTCGCGCCCTATCGTTCGCCGGTTGGAGCCAAGGTCACTGGACAACCGGGACGCGGATGATGTGCAGCGCCGCGGATCCGCGTAGCTCGTGATAGAGCACGGACAGCTCAGCCTGGATAGTGCGCTGGTTCGTCGCGTCCACATAGTAGAGATGATCGGCGGCCCAGGCGCCCCATGGAGTCGTGGGGCCAGGGTTGCGCGAGACAACGGCCAGGTCCCGGCCCCAGCCTTCGCGCGTGAACTGCTCGTGCAACTGCTGTACATAGGGCGCCCAATCGGCATCGGCGGCACAATGCGCCGCGATGCACGACTTGACGAGAATATAGTTGTCATCCGCCCCGTAGGTTGAGTTGGCGAACGCCGGCTGGACAGCGGCCAGGCTAAACCCGGCCAGGGCGATAGCCAGCGCCGCGGCAAACATGTGGATCCGCGAGAACATGCTGCCGATCATGGTGCGCCTCCTGCTGGTGTAGTGGGAAGTGTTGATCATTGCTCGTCTCCTCATCTGCCTCTTACGAACTACGATTGCCAATCGCCGATGGGGTAATTAAAGCATGGGGGCGGATAGTAGCAGAAGGTACAAAGTGGTATAATAACCGGTACAAGATGCCGGTATAAATAGCCTCCGGAGGTCGCGCCATGACGACTGCCGACCAACCCGTGACCCAGTGGATCAAGCAGCGGCGCAGGGAATTGGGGCTGACGCAGGATGTGCTGGCCGAGCGTACCGCCTGCTCGCCGGAGACGGTGCGCAAGATCGAGCGCGGCGCGTTGCGCCCCTCGCGGCAACTCGCCGACCTGCTGGCCGACGCCCTCAAAATTGCCCCGGCGGAGCGGGCGGCATTCGTCACTGCGCTGCGCACGGGCGGCCCTCCGCATCCGGCGACCCGTAGAGCCTCACCGAACGGCGCGAAGCACAATTTGCCTCTCCAAACGGCTAGTTTCGTCGGCCGTCTGGTGGAGCTTGGGCAGTTGGAGGAACTGTTTGCCCGCCCTGACGTGCGGCTGGTGACCCTGATTGGGCCAGGCGGCAGCGGCAAGACGAGGCTGGCGCTAGACGCAGCCGGCGGGATGCTGGCCGAGTTCCCCAACGGCGTCTGGTTTGTAGATCTTTCCGCGCTGACCGATCCCGGCCTCGTGGCTACAAGCATTGCAGAGGTGCTTGGAGTGCGCGAGGTGTCTGGCGAGCTGCTACCGAAGACGCTCGGCGAGTGGCTGGCCGACAGGCGGATACTGCTGCTGCTCGACAACTTCGAGCAGGTGGGCGCCGCGGCGGAGACGGTAGCCGCACTGCTGAAGGCCGCGGCCGGGCTGAAGGTGCTGGCGACCAGCCGGGTGCCGCTGCACCTCTACGGGGAGAAGGAGTTCCCCGTGCCGCCGCTCGGCCTGCCGGATCGGGCTCATTTGCCTCCTATTGAGCAACTCACGCAATATGAGGCGGTGCGGCTGTTCATCGAGCGGGCGCGTGATGTGCGCCCCGACTTCGCGGTGAACAACGAGAACGCGCCGGCGGTCGCCGAGATCTGCGCCCGGCTGGACGGCCTGCCGCTGGCTATCGAGCTTGCCGCGGCGCGGGTCAAGATGCTCTCACCACAGGCGCTGTTGACCCGCCTGGCCCAGCGCTTCAGTCTACTCACGGGCGGGGCAGTAAATCTACCGCCACGGCAGCGAACACTGCGGGCGACAATCGAGTGGAGCTACAACCTGCTCGACGCGGACGGGCAGAAGCTGTTGCGCCGCATAGCGGTGTTCCTCGGCGGCGCGACCCTCGCCGCCATAGCCGGAGTGTGCAACCTGACTGATGACTTGCGCGGGGATGTGTTCGAGGCAACGGCGGCGCTGGTAGACAAGAGCCTGCTGAAGCAAGCGGA
>JAICKM010000954.1 GCA_025927935.1 Chloroflexia bacterium
GCCGCGTACACCGGCGACGGCGGCGTGATGGTCCACTCCGGGCCGATTGACGGCACGCCCGTCGGGCACGGCCCCGGCAAGAGCGTGGCCGCGGCGATTGCCTGGCTGGAGGCCCACGCGCGGGGCAAGGGCGCCGTGACCTACCGCCTGCGCGACTGGTTGATCAGCCGCCAGCGCTACTGGGGCACGCCGATCCCTATCGTCTACTGCGAGAAGTGCGGCGAGGTGCCCGTGCCGGAGGATCAGTTGCCCGTCGAGTTGCCGGAGGATGTCGATTTCCGGCCCACCGGCGAAAGCCCGCTCAAGCTGCACCCCACCTGGCGGTTCACCACCTGCCCGCAATGCGGCGGCCCCGCCGAACGCGATACCGACACCATGGACACGTTTGTCGATAGCTCCTGGTACCAGTACCGCTACCTCAGCCCGCACTACGACCAGGGGCCGTTCGACCCGCAGTTCCGCGACTGGCTGCCGGTCACGCAGTACACCGGCGGCATCGAGCACGCTGTTATGCACCTGCTCTACACGCGCTTCTGGACCAAGGCCATGCGCGACCTGGGGCTGGTGCAGTTCGACGAGCCGATGGTCCGCCTGTTCAACCAGGGCATCATCCTGGGGCCGGACGGCCTGCGCATGAGCAAGAGCCGCGGCAACGTGGTCGATCCCGACGATCTGGTGCATACCTACGGCGCCGACGCGGTGCGCTGCTTCCTGATGTTCATCGGCCCGTGGGACCAGGGCGGCCCGTGGAACACGCGCGGCATGGAGGGCATCACCCGCTGGCTGGGTCGCGTCTGGGCCGTCGCCACTGAGCCGGGGCGCGCGAACGCCGCAGGCAACGAGGCAGTGGCGACCGATCTGCGCCGCCGCCTGCACCAGACTATCCGCGACGTGGGCGAAGATACCGACAATTTCCGCTTCAACACGGGTATCTCGGCGATGATGGAGTTGACCAACGCCTTGATGAAGGCGCGCGACGAGCTTGCGGGCAGCCCCGTCTGGGACGAGACGGTGCGCGCATTCCTGCTGCTGCTGGCGCCCTACGCGCCGCACCTGACCGAGGAACTCTGGCACCGCCGCGGCTACGAGGGCAGCGTCCACCAGCAAGCCTGGCCCACCTGGGACCCGGCGCTGGCCGCTGAGGAGACCATCGAGGTGGTCGTCCAACTCAACGGCAAAGTGCGCGACAAGCTGACCGTCCCGGCGGATTCCGACGGCAAGGCGCTGGAGCAAGCGGCGCTCACGAGCAGCCGGGTGCAGGAGCTAATCGGCGGCAAGCCGGTGCGCCGGGTCATTGTCGTACCGGGGAAACTGGTCAACATCCTGGTCTAGCAGGCAACTCCGGCAATTGCGCCCTTGTAGGGGCCGGTTTCAGACCGGCCCGCTGCCCATGTGCGTTGTAGGGACCGGTTTGAAACCGGCCCGCCGCCCGGTTGCCTAGAGCCACGCGGGCGGCAGAGGAGTCTTATATCATGGCCGATCTCGGCATATTGGCGTCTTACGCCCACCCCGACGACGAGCAAGAGGTCACGGGCACGCTGGCGCTCTATGGGCAACAGGGCGTGTGCACCGGACTCATCTGTGCCACACGCGGGGAGTTGGGCGAAATCTCCGATGCCGCGCTGGCGACACCAGAAACGCTGGGCGCCGTGCGTGAGCAGGAAATGCGCACGGCCGCCGCTCGCGCCCATATCGAACAGGTCTGGTTCCTCGACTACCGCGACTCCGGCTTTATCGACAGCCCGCGCAACCACGACGCCGAGGCGTTCATCAACGCCGATCCGGAGGAGGTCGTCGGGCGCATCGTGCGCATCATCCGTGAGTTCAAGCCGCAGGTGATCGTCACGTTCGACCCGACCGGCGGCTACGGCCACCCTGACCACATCGCTATCAGCCGCTGGACCACCGATGCCTTCCACGCTGCCGGCGATGGGACACGCTATCCGCAGGCCGGCACGGCCTGGGCGCCCGCCCGGCTCTACTATTCCGCGCTCCCGCGAAGTTTTAGCCGCAGGTTGAACGCCTTTATCCGCAAACACATCCCGGAAAGTTCCTTCGCCGGCATCGACTTGGAACAGATGGGCCTGCCCGACGAAGAGATCACCAACGTGGTCGACGTGTCGGACTTCGTCGCCCTCAAGCTGGACTCGGTGCGCGCCCACGCCACGCAGTGGAACCCCAACAGCCCCTTTGCCCGTGTCTCGGAGGAAATGACCAACCAGTGGCGCGGCAAAGAGTCCTTCAAGCTGGCCGCTGGCACGTCGCTCCCAACCAGCGCCGATCCGGGCGACCAGGTCGGCGGGCGGCGCGAATCGCGAACAGGTGGCGCGGAGCGGGGCGGGGTTGGTGCGGCGGCGC
>JAICKM010000803.1 GCA_025927935.1 Chloroflexia bacterium
CGGCGGGCTACCCCGTGCAGGCCGCCGGCGAGGCGAGCGACGCGCTGGTCGATAATCTGGTGGTGATGGGCGATGAAGCGACGGTGGCAACGCGCTTACGCGAACTGATCGCCGCCGGGCTTGACGAGCTGCTGCTCACCGGCTTGCCGGTCGCCGACCCGGCGGGCGAATGGTTGCGCCTGGCCCGCTTCGTCGGGCAGCTCTAGCGTTCGCAGCAGCGCCACCGGGTTTTGCACACGCGGCGGCGCTGCTGACATAGCGTTGTCACACGTATTCGGTAGAATGAGGAGGTGCAACAGAACACCCGCCGCCAGCGGCCCGGCGGCACAGTTGGGAAAGGATGGAACCCTCATGGCACAACTGCTCGGACCCGATTTTCTCAGCTTGCAGGTGCGGGACCTCGCCGCCTCGCGCGCCTTCTACACCGAGACCCTGGGCCTGCCGGTCGATCCCCGCTTCGACACGCCCGATTTTGTCCTCTTCGATTCCACCACGATCCCCTTTGGCCTCAGCGCGGCCAAAATCGATCTAGATGCCGCGCCGCATCCGGGCTGGGGCGTGGCGCTCTGGATCGACTGTGACGATGTCGATGCTTTGCACACCCAGTTGGCGGCGGCCAGCGTCACCGTCATCACCCCACCCTTCGACGGGCCGTTCGGGCGCACGCTCGTCTTTGCCGACCCCGACGGCTACCGCATCACGGCCAACCAGAACCCCTGGGACCGCTTCCCCCTCGGCGGCACCCGCCAGGGTTAGAGCACCACTCGCAAGTGGCCGCGGCTGCTCTAACTCCGGTGGATCCGGAAAATGCTGGGGATTCGCTCTTCGCAGTGGTATTAACCGGGGCGCTTGTTCCGAAGGAGACCCAAGCTATGGGCGCGCACAAGCGCAAAGTATTGTTCCTCTGCACCGGCAATTCCTGCCGGTCGCAGATGGCCGAAGCGATTGCCAACGCCCGGCTGGCCGATACGTGGGAAGCGGTTAGCGCGGGCACCCGGCCCGCCGGGTACACGCACCCACTCGCGGTCCAGGTCCTGGCCGAGATCGGCATTGCCCATGACGGGCGCTCCAAATCGGCGGACGAGTTCCGCGGCGTGCCCTTCGACCTGGTGGTGACGGTCTGCGACGACGCCGCCGAGAACTGCCCGGTGTGGCTGGGCCGCGGGCGCCGCGTGCATCTCAGCTTCCCCGACCCGGCCAAAGCGACGGGCAGCGACGCCGAGGTGCTGGGCGTCTTCCGCCAGGTACGCGACGCCATCGCCGCGCAAGTGCCTGCCCTGCTGGCCCGCACAGCCGTGATAGATGTGGAAGCCGGGTTGTGAGGAGGGGTTAGGACCGACGCACATTGAACCTCAAAAGCCACGAAACGAGGCCACGACTAATGTGTACACGTTGATTAACAAAGCTATAAGCACCCCAAGCAGAATACCTGATCCCAGGCTAGTTTTATGGCGTTTCAGGACAAGACCTACCCATGCAGTACCGGCCAGTGCCAGAGTCACCAGCCAGAATCGCATGTTGATATTACTGACATCATTATAGGTGATAGAAAGCGTAGCCGCGGTAAAACGACTGGGTTCGAAAACGACATAGGTGGGCGGAAATACCTGGCTCAAGAGACCAAATAACGCCAGCATTCCTATGATAACCACTACAATACCAAGTAGCAGCATGAAGCGGCGGCCCGGTTGAGATGTAAGCTGGTTCATCATTTGCAATCCGTTTCCGCAGCTACGCGGTATTCGCGCTAATGGCGGCCAAGGCCCGTGTTAAGGCGCGAGGCGTTCCAGCACCCACGGCGCGTCCGGCGTGGTGCGGCGGTAGCGCAGGCGGTCGTGCAGGCGGTTGGGGCGGCCCTGCCAGAACTCGATGCTCAGCGGGGTCACGCGGTAGCCGCCCCAATGGGGCGGGCGGGCAATATCTCCGTCCGGGTGCTCGGCCTGCAACGCCGCCATGCGCGCTTCGAGCGTCCGGCGGTCGGGGATGACCCGGCTCTGCGGCGAGGCCCAGGCGCCCAGGCGGCTGCCGGGCGGGCGCCCGGCAAAGTAGGCGTCCGACTCGGCGGCGGCCACCGGCGCGACCGACCCCTCCACGCGCACCTGCCGCTCCAGATCGGCCCAGTAGAAAACCAGCGCGGCCCACGGGTTGGCCGCCAGTTCGGCCCCCTTGCGCCCATCGTAATTGGTGTAGAAGACGAACCCGGCGGCGTCATAGCCGCGCAACAGCACCATGCGCGCCGCGGGGCGGCCCTCCGGCGTCGCCGTCGCCAGGGTCATGGCGTAGGGTTCGAGCAGCCCGGCGTCGAGCGCGGCGGCCAGCCAGTGGCCGAACTGGGCCACCGGGTCGGAGTTCATCTCGCTCTCCAGCAGCCCGCGTTGCGCGTACTCGCGGCGTAGATCGGCAATGGTCATCGCGCGCCGGTCTCCACCCGGTAGTAGCCGTAGGTCGTAGTGGTCTGGAACCCGCACGAGCGATAGAGGTTTATCGCCGGGGTGTTCTCCGTCTCCACTTCCAGGGTCATGGGGTCGCGGCCCTCGGCCTGCAACAGCCGGATCGTGGCGGTGAGGATGGCCCGGCCCAGCCCCTTGCCGCGGTCGGCGGGCCGCACGCCAAAGGCGTAGATGCCCGCGCCCGGCCCGTTGGTGTAGACCTTGAGGCTGCCCACCGGCTGCCCCGCGAACCAGCCGACGTAAAACCGCTGATTAGGGTCCGGCAGATCCGCGGTGATCCGCGAGCGAACAAAATCCTCCGGATCGCCGAACGCCGCCGCCGTGATCGTGGTCAGGGCGTCAATGTCGTCCAGCGTGGCGCGGCGCATCTCGACGCGCGGCGCGGCGGGCGGCTGCGGTCCCGGTCCCTGCAGTTCCATATGGTGCTCGGCGAACTCGCGCGGGGCGTCCACCGATGCGACCAGCGCCAGCGCGCCCGGCGAGGCATCTTCGCCGATCAACAGGACGTTGCTTTTGCCGCGGGCGCGGGCCTCTGAGCGCGCCGCGTCCAGCAGCGCGCGCCCGATGCCCCGCCGCCGGTACGCCGGGTGGACCATGCCGCAGACCTCGATGTCGCCCCCTTCGTCCAGGCTGCAAAACCCGACCAGCGCGCCATCCAGGTAG